>NZ_JBIWAL010000022.1:34878-99017 GCF_044760045.1 Pseudomonas sp. NPDC098747
CCTCAACCCTCAGGAAACCGAAGCGCTGAGCGCGATGATCCGGCTACTGCGCGACGAGCACGATCTGACCGTGGTGCTGATCGAACACGACATGGGCATGGTAATGAGCATTTCCGACCACATCGTGGTGCTGGACCACGGCATCGTCATCGCCGAGGGCGGCCCTGAAGCCATCCGCAACGACCCGAAAGTGATTGCCGCCTACCTGGGCGCCGACGAAGAGGAGCTGGTATGAGCCAACCGATCCTCGAACTGAAAAACCTGGACGTGTTTTACGGCCCGATCCAGGCACTCAAAGGCGTTTCGCTGCAGATCAACGAAGGGGAAACCGTCAGCCTGATCGGCTCCAACGGCGCGGGTAAATCGACATTGCTGATGTCGATCTTCGGCCAGCCCCGGGCGGCAAGCGGGCAGATCATTTATCAAGGCGTCGACATTACCCACAAGTCCTCGCACTACATCGCGTCCCACGGCATTGCGCAGTCGCCGGAAGGGCGGCGGGTGTTCCCCGACATGACCGTCGAGGAAAACCTGCTGATGGGCACCATCCCGATTGGCGACAAGTACGCCAAAGAGGATATGCAGCGCATGTTCGAGTTGTTCCCACGGCTTGAAGAGCGGCGTACTCAGCGGGCGATGACCATGTCCGGCGGCGAACAGCAGATGCTCGCCATTGCGCGCGCATTGATGAGCCGACCGAAGTTGTTGCTGCTCGATGAACCGAGCCTGGGGCTGGCGCCGATCGTGGTGAAGCAAATCTTTGCGACCCTGCGGGAACTGGCGAAAACCGGCATGACGATTTTCCTTGTCGAGCAGAACGCCAACCATGCGTTGAAGCTGTCGGATCGTGCGTATGTGATGGTCAACGGCGAGATTCGCCTGACCGGCACCGGGAAGGAGTTGCTAGTGAACGAGGAGGTGCGTAACGCCTATCTGGGCGGGCACTGAGTTTCATCGTTATGCACATGCCCCGACGCGCGAGCCTCGGGGCTTTTTTATTCCTCAAATTCAACACAATCCTCTGTGGGAGCTGGCTTGCCGGCGATAGCGGTTCATCATTCAGCAAAGTTGTTGCCAGTGACTCCCTCATCGCTGGCAAGCCCGCTCCCAAAGGTTGCGTGGTGCCCTTTAGTGAAATTGTGGAAAACAAATTCCGCTACCTGCCAAAGCGCGACATATAGACGCTGCAAATGGCTGTTTTTGCACAGTTTTGACTTGTCCCCGTTTGCTGTGGAGCTGGCTGTGAATAACGTGGGAGTAGCTGGCTGCAACCCTTTAAAAACGTGGTCTGCAGGGATGTGGTTGTTTTTTGATCAGGCGTTTTTGCTGGAGCGGCAGACGTCTTTGTCAACCTTTTTGTGGGGGCTGCATCGCAGCAGGTTTGATGCTCACGAGTCTGTGGATAAGTCTGTGACTAAACTCTGGAAAGACCCCGCTAAGGGCCGTAATTGCTGGCCTCGCGCAATCACTGTGCTGACCGACCTGTCGTGCAAAATGCCATGTCCCGCACATGTGCCGCTTCACGGTCAAGCAAAAAACTTTCTATTTCGCCCGCAAAGCCTTGTGTGGCGCGGCTTTGCGCGTTCCCACTTGCCCCCGGAAACTGTGGAAGGGGTTGTGGATAACATGCGTGCACATGGCTACAGGCCGCGTTGGCTATGGCGTTGGAACGATTGGTTGTTTTTTGTACAGTGCGCGGGTGTTGCCCGTGCTTGCGGGGCCGGGCATGCTGCCTGCTGATTTTCTATTCCAATGGCTGCCCTCGCGGTCGAAGCAAGGAGAACACGATGTCCAACACCCTGTTTATCACCGGTGCAACGTCCGGTTTTGGTGAAGCTTGCGCCCGTCGTTTTGCCGAGGCTGGCTGGAAACTGGTGCTGACCGGTCGTCGTGAAGAACGCCTCAACGCCCTGTGCGCCGAATTGTCGAAACAGACCGAAGTGCATGGCCTGGTGCTTGATGTTCGGGATCGCAAGGCGATGGAAGAGGCGATTGCCAACCTGCCGCCGTCGTTCGCCAAACTGCGTGGCCTGATCAACAACGCGGGTCTGGCGTTGGGCGTGGACCCTGCGCCGAAATGCGATCTGGATGACTGGGACACCATGGTCGACACCAACGTCAAAGGCCTGATGTACGCCACTCGCTTGCTGCTGCCGCGCCTGATCGCCCATGGTCGCGGCGCCGGCATCGTCAACCTCGGCTCCATCGCCGGCAACTATCCGTACCCCGGCAGCCATGTTTACGGCGCGACCAAAGCGTTCGTTAAGCAGTTTTCGCTGAACCTGCGCTGCGACTTGCAGGGCACCGGCGTGCGCGTCAGCAACATTGAACCGGGGCTGTGCGAGAGCGAATTCTCGCTGGTGCGTTTCGCCGGTGATCAGGAGCGGTACAACGCGACTTACGCCGGGGCCGAGCCGATCCAGCCGCAAGACATCGCCGACACGATTTTCTGGGTGATGAATGCGCCGGCGCATATCAACATCAATAGTCTGGAACTGATGCCGGTGAGCCAGACCTGGGCCGGGTTTGCCATCGAGCGTAACAAGGCTTAAGACCGCACAATGGCCATCGCTGGCAAGCCAGCTCCCACAGGTTTTATCGGCGCACACAAATCTTGTAGCCGACTCGGTAATTGTGGGAGCTGGCTTGCCAGCGATGAGGTCAGAACGGGCGATACATCCCCATAAGGTAAACTCCCTCCTCAACAACCCCACCGCACCCCGCGGTTTTCAAGGTTTTTAGAGGAGGCTACGTGAGTAACCGAGGTGAGCAGTCGCTGCTCAAACAATCGACCATCCTGATGTTCGCAGTGTCGATTGCCGGGATCGTCACCGGTTTTGTTTCAGGTTCCCAATCCATCCTGTTCGATGGTTTTTTCTCGCTGATCGCAACATTTATCAAAGTCCTGATGCTGATCACTGCAAAGTTGATCGCCAAGGAAAGCAATCACCGTTTCCAGTTCGGTTTCTGGCATCTGGAACCAATGGTGCTGCTGATTGAAGGCAGTTTCTTGCTGTTGATTGCCATCTACGCGTTTCTCAACGGTGTGTTCGGCATCATCGACGGTGGTCGCGACATTGAGTTGGGTCTGGTGATCATCTATGCCGCCGTGTTTACCGTGGTCGAGTTCGCCTACTTTTTCTACGTACGCCGGCGCAATCGCAAGCTCAAATCCAGCCTGATCCAGTTCGACAACATCAGTTGGTTGGTGGATGCGATGCTTTCTGTGGGCCTGCTGATAAGTTTTCTCACGGCGCTGCTGCTCAAGTCCCAGGGCTATGGCGAATGGGCGGTTTACGTCGATCCGCTGATCCTGATCGTACTGGCCCTGACCATGCTGTCACCGGCGTTCAAGATCATCGGCCCGGCGTTACGCGATGTGCTTGGCATTGCACCGGACACGCTGAATGACCACGTGCGCCAGGTTATGGACACGGTGAAGGTCGAGCGTGGTTTCGACGATTACGTGTCCTACGTGCAGAAGCACGGGAGGGCGCGGTTTATCGAGATTCATGTGGTGTTGCCGGCGGATTACCGACTGGACAACGTCGGGCAACTGGATGCGCTGCGTGAGGAGATTTCCGCGAAGCTGGGCAAACCGGATGCGGCGCGATGGTTGACCATCAGTTTTACTGGCGACAAGAAGTGGATTGCCTGAAGACCGTGTAACGGCCATTCGCGAGCAAGCTCGCTCCCACATTGGAATCGCGCCGAACACAATATTTGTGAACGGCGCAGATCAACTGTGGGAGCGAGCTTGCTCGCGAAGGCAATTTTTAAATCAGCGAAGATATTCAGCCAAGCCGCGATAGCACGTCGCCAAGTGATACGGCGTGGTCGAGGGCATGTCCTTGCGGCTGACCTCGCCCAGCTCATCGCGGCACTCATGCCAACCACCGGCATGCAGAAAGCGCTGTTGCAACGCCTGCAATTGATGCAATACCACGACTTCACTGTTCGGACGCAAGGTCAGTGCCCGCAGGTATTCGGCCTGTGCCCAGATCCGCTGGGTTGAATCTTTCAGGTGCCCGTCCTGTTTCAGATCAAGCATTGCCCGCACCGCGCCGGACGGCTGCTCCACTCCGAATTGCTCGGTGAAGGCAAACGCCTTATCAAGCGCCGAATGCAATTTCGAACCGCGCAGCAGCGCTGACGATTGCAGCAGGAAATACCATTCGAACTGGTGCCCGGGCTCGTACCAGTTATCCACAGCGCCCAGCGGTTTCTCCATCAACACGCCATGCTGCGGGTCAACGAAGCGCTTGTGCATGGCTGTGCATAACTCAAGCAGCGCCTGTTGCGTTGCGCTGTCCTGGCGAACTTGCAAAGTGGCAAGGAAGGCTTCGGCCAAGTGCATCAACGGGTTTTGCAGCGGGCCGGTTTCGAGGGTGATCCAGTCGCGGTCAAGGCAGGCTTCGTACAGGCCATCGCCGGTGGCGAAACGTCGGCCGATGACTTCCAGCGCGGCGTTCAACGTCGATTCCACCAGCGGCTCGCGGGACTTTTCCCAGTAATGCGCGCAGGCAAACAGGATAAACGCGTGGGTATAGAGATCCTTGCGCTGATCCAGCGGTTTGCCCTGTGCATCGATGCTGTAGAACCAGCCGCCGTGCTCGGCATCGTGGAAGTGCCGTTGCAGGGAACGGAACAGCGCGGCTGCGCGTTCCTCAGCATTATCGACAACGCCGATCAGGCTGGAAAACAGGTACAACTGCCGTGCGCAAGCCATCGCCCGATAACGTTGCGCTGGCAACGGTTGATGGCCAGCGTCGAGTGCTTCGTAGGGCAGTGCCATGTCGGCATTCCAGCCCGGGCCTTGCCAGAGCGGCACGATCACGTTGACGAAGTGCTGTTGCACCGCGGTGAACAGGGCGGTCAATTCAGGCAGGGATTTGCAGTGGGAAGCATGGGGCATTGGCGGACGTCGTCACGGCTGGGGCGATTGCGCGACATGGTAGCAGAGCGGCAGCCTTTAGAGACCCGGTGTCTGTCAGACCGTCTTCGCGAGCAAGCTCGCTCCCACATTGCAATTGCGCCGAACACAATAGTTGTGAACAACGCAGATCACCTGTGGGAGCGAGCTTGCTCGCGAAGGGGTCAGTTCAGGCAATAGAAATTAACCGGCCAGCAGCCAGGCGCCAGTCATTGCCGAAGCCGCACCCGCCAACCGCACCAACGGCGCCGCGGCGCGTGGCAACACCCGCACCACGCCATAACCCGCCGCATGCAACGCTGCCGTGGCCGCGACGAAACCTGCGGCGTACGCCCAAGGGTTGCTCATCTCCGGCAACTCCAGCCCATGCGCGACCCCATGAAACAACGCAAACAGCGCCGTCGCCGCCACTGCCATTACCAGCGGCGGACGCACCGCCAGCGCCACGGCCAGGCCCAGCGCCAGCACCGATGCGGCGATCCCGCTTTCCAGCGCCGGCAGTTCCAGCCCTTCAAAACCGAGCATGCCGCCGATCAGCATGGTGCCGACAAAGGTGCAAGGCAGCGCCCAGCGCGCCGCGCCTTTTTGCTGCGCTGCCCACAAGCCGACGGCGACCATCGCCAACAAATGGTCGAGACCGCCAATCGGGTGGCTGATGCCGGCGATCAAACCGCTGTCGCCGTGCCCCGGATGTGCGAAGGCCAATGCCGGTGTCAGCAGCAGCGCCACTGCGCCGAGAATACGTTTGAGTGTCATGGATAAGCTTCCTTGTTGATAAGTGAATCAGGCTGCGGTCAGCAAGCCTTGGCGTTCGATGAAGGCGATGATTTCTTCCAGGCCCTGGCCGGTTTTCTGGTTGCTGAACACGAATGGCTTGCCGTTGCGCATGCGCTTGGTGTCGCTATCCATCATTTCCAGCGAAGCACCGACCAGTGGCGCCAGGTCGATCTTGTTGATCACCAGCAGGTCAGATTTGCAGATGCCCGGCCCGCCCTTGCGCGGCAACTTGTCGCCGGCCGAGACGTCGATCACGTAGATGGTCAGGTCGGACAGTTCCGGGCTGAACGTCGCCGAAAGGTTGTCGCCGCCAGATTCCACCAGAATCAGATCCAGCCCCGGAAAACGCCGGTTCAATTGATCGACCGCTTCGAGGTTGATCGAGGCGTCTTCGCGAATTGCCGTGTGCGGGCAGCCGCCGGTTTCCACGCCGATGATCCGCTCTGGCGCCAGCGCTTCGTTGCGCACCAGAAAATCGGCGTCTTCGCGGGTGTAGATATCGTTAGTGACCACGGCGAGGTTGTAGCGCTCGCGCAAGGCGAGGCACAGGGCCAGGGTCAACGCGGTTTTGCCGGAACCGACCGGGCCGCCGATACCGATGCGCAGAGGTTGTGTGTTCATGCGGCTTCTCCAAAAATAAAAGGCCCAAAATAACTGGCCCTAGGAACGGAACAGACGGCTGTACTGGCGCTCATGGGCCATGCACGTCAGGGACAGGCCGAACGCGGCGCTGCCAATGTGTTCGGGGTTGATGTGGGTCGCGTCTTGCTGCGCCTGTTGCAGCAGCGGCAGCAGTTCACTGGTCAGGCGCTGCGCGGCTTGCTGGCCCAGCGGCAAGGTTTTCATCAGCACGGCAAGCTGGTTTTCAAGCCAGCTCCACAACCAGGCGGCGAGGGCGTCTTGGGGGCTGATACCCCAGGCGCGGGCGGCTAGTGCCCAGCCAAGTGCCAGATGCGGTTCGCTGCATTGCACGAGAAAGGCTCGGGCCGGCGCGTCGAGTTCCGGCAAGCCGTTGAGCAGTTGCTGCAACGAATAACCCATCTGCCGACTTTCCAGATGCAATTCGCGAGACTCGCGGCTGGCACGGTGGGTTTCGCAGATGTGCAGTAATTCGCCCCAGCTTTCGTCGGCCGCTGCCTGGCAATGAGCAAGCAACAGCGGCGCTTCGAAACGGGCGAGGTTGAGCAGCAACTGATCGCTGATCCAGCGGCGGGCGCTGTCCGGGTTGTTCACGCGGCCGTTATCCACAGCCATTTCCAGGCCTTGTGAATAGCTGTAGCCGCCAATCGGCAATTGCGGACTGGCCAGGCGCAGCAGCGCCCAGGCTGGGTTCATAAGCGAACGCCGAACTGGTGCAGTTTGGGCGCGTAGTTGAAGTCTTCATCGCCGTGCCGCGAATGGTGATGGCCGCCGCCGTAGGCACCGTGTTCCGGCTGGAACGGCGCCTCAATCGCTTCAACCTGCGCGCCAAGTTGTTCCAGCATGGCTTTGAGCACGTAGTCATCGAGCAAGCGCAGCCAGCCATCGCCGACTTGCAGGGCGACGTGGCGATTGCCCAGGTGATACGCAGCGCGGGTCAGCTCGAAGGCGTTGGCACAAGTGACGTGCAGCAGTTGTTCAGGGCGGGCGCAGACACGGACGATGCGACCGTCTTCGGCCTGTAGGCATTCGCCGTCATACAACGGCGGCTGACCGCGCTCCAAAAACAACCCGACGTCTTCGTTCTCGGCACTGAAACAGCGCAAACGGCTTTTGCTTCGCGCCTCGAAGGTCAAGTGCAACTCGGCGGACCAGACGGGTTGAGGGTCGATTCTGCGATGGATCACCAGCATCGGAAAGCTTCCAGCAGTGGACAATACTCAGGCTAGAGCAAGGGGCTTGCCAATCGGACGATATGTAGGAAATCCCTGTCGGAGCGTAGAGGGTGTTGCAGGATGTTGCGGAGATTTGAGGCGTTTTGGTGCATGAAGTTTTTTACATGCACCAAATAGAGGCCGTCATGCTGAGCCATTGTGGAGTGAACTTGCTCGCGAAGGCGGTGTGTCATTTACCGTTGATGGTGAATGACAGGCCGCTTTCGCGAGCAAGCTCGCTCCCACAGGGGATATGAGGTGGATCAGAATAAATGGGAGTTACTCGGTACTGCCCAGACCTTGCCAATGCTTGAGCCCGATAAAGATGAAACGCAATTGCTGGGTTATCTTCGCCTGCGCCGTCAAATGCTCCGGCAAGGCTTCGGCCGGCGGGTCGATGATGTCCGGCAGGGTGGCGAACACCGATTTGACGATCAGGTCAGCCACCACGCTCAGGCCTTCGGCGTCCAGATGCTGAAGCTTGGGCATCATCGTCAGATCGGCCGCGAGGTCGGAACTGATGTTCTCGCGCAAACGCCCAATCGCCTGGCGCACCGGCAGCGAACCCCCGTACTGTTCGCGTGCCAGAAACAGGAACTGCGAACGGTTAGCGCTGACCACGTCGAGGAAGATCCGCACCGATGCATCGATGATGCCGCCCATGACGAATTCGTTGTGGCGCACCAAGCGAATGGTTTCGCGGAAGGTCTGGCCCACTTCGCTGACCAGCACCAGACCGAGTTCGTCCATATCGGCAAAATGCCGATAGAAACCGGTGGGCACGATGCCGGCGGTTTTCGTCACTTCGCGCAGGCTCAGGCTGCCGAATCCTCGGCCGCTTTCCATCAAGTGGCGGGCAGCGTCCATCAGGGCGTTGCGGGTCTGTTGTTTCTGTTCGGCGCGGGGCAGCATCGCAAGGTGTGTTCTTTGGCAGGACAAGCGCCGCACTCTAGCAAATCGGCTTTATCGGCGTCGAACGGCAATGGGGGAGGCTGCGGGGAATTGGCGACTTATTATGGCAACGGCTAAAAAGGCAAAAGCCCAATCCGAGGATTGGGCTTTTTTAATGGCCGCCATGGGCTTAGCTCACAGCGCTGTTGCGTTCGATAACACGGTCACCACCACCTTCGGCAAGTTGACCTTGTGGAGTCTTGTCATAACCGTCTTCGACCAGACCTTTTTCTTTCAGGCGATCATTACCACCTTCGGCGACAGCTTGGCCTTGTGGAGTCTTGTCGTAGCCGTCTTCAACCAGACCTTTTTCTTCCAGGCGATTACGACCGTTTTCGGCGACAGCCTGACCTTGTGGCGTGCGATCCGAGCCATCGGCAGCAACAGTCTGGCTGAGCACCGAGTGGCTATCTTTTACTTGCGGTGTGGCTTGTTCGGCAGCGGGCAGAGCGAAAGCAGTGCTGGCTAGCATCGACAGGGTTAGGCTAAGCAGTAATTGGCGTTTCATGATGGGTTGCTCCTTGGGAGGGCGATAAAGTGGGTACGAGGGCAATGCTACTCTCGATAAGTCGATATAAAAGTTCATAAACGCAATGGTAATAATCAACAGAATTGATTGTTCTGGCGGGAGGCTCTAGATCGGGCCTTTCAGAGGGAAGCTTTTGCACCGCGGTGGGTATTTTCGACCCACTCGTGCATCGCAAAAGTGCGGGTCGCGGTAACGCTGCCTGACCGATCGGTCGGATTTCGCGCGGTTTTCGCGCCTTAATCGGTCTATCGATTAAACCTGCGGGCCTTTTGCCAGTCACAGATTTCATATGGGCCGCTTTGGCCCGCCGTTTCAGCTGTGCGCCGTGTTTCGGCGTGCGGTCGTGATCAGGAGCTTTGTGCATGACGCGCACTGGAAAAATCTTCAGCTGGACCTTCGCCATCCTCGTACTGCTGTTGGCAGTAATGGTGCTGATCATCGTGTTCTTCGACTGGAACCGGATCAAACCGCCGCTCAACGCCAAAGTATCAGAAGAACTGCACCGACCGTTTGCCATCAACGGCAACCTCGCGGTGATCTGGCAGCGCGAGCTGGATGAAGGCGGCTGGCGTTCCTGGGTGCCGTGGCCGCACGTGGTCGCCGAGGACTTGAGCCTGGGCAATCCGGACTGGTCGAAGCAACCGCAGATGGTCACGCTCAAGCGCGTCGAATTGCGTATTTCGCCGCTGGCCTTGCTGGCGCAACGGGTGGTGATCCCGCGCATCGACGTGACCGAACCCAACGCCGAGTTGCAACGCCTGGCCGACGGCCGCGCCAACTGGACGTTCAAGTTCGATCCCAAGGATCCGAATGCCGAGCCGTCGAACTGGGTTGTCGATATCGGCGCCATCAAGTTCGACAAGGGCCACGTCACCCTCGACGACCAGACCCTGAAGACCAACCTTGATGTGCTGATTGATCCTTTGGGCAAGCCGATTCCGTACAGCGATATCGTCGGCGACAAAGCGGCGAAAACCACGCAGGACAAGGTGGGCGCACCGCAGGACTATGCTTTCGCATTGAAGGTAAAAGGTCAGTACCACGGCCAGAAACTCAGCGGCCAGGGCAAGATCGGCGGGTTGCTGGCTTTGCAGGACTCGAGCAAACCGTTCCCGCTGCAGGCCCAGGCGAAAATCGGCGACACCAGTATTGAACTGGCCGGTACCTTGACCGACCCGCTCAACCTCGGCGCCCTCGATCTGCGCCTGAAACTGGCCGGCTCCAGCCTCGGCAACCTCTATCCGCTGACCGGTGTGACCCTGCCGGACACGCCGCCATACGCCACCGACGGCCACCTGATCGCCAAGTTGCATGACGAGGCGGGTGCGAAGTTCACTTATGAAAAATTCAACGGCAAGATCGGCGGCAGTGACATCCATGGCGACCTGACTTACGTCGCCAGCCAGCCTCGGCCGAAACTCAGCGGCGCGCTGGTGTCCAACCAACTGCTATTCGCTGACCTCGGGCCGTTGATCGGTGTCGACTCGAACGACAAGCAAAAAACTCGCAGCGGCGAGAGCAAACAACCGGCAGACAAAGTGCTGCCGGTGGACGAATTCAAGACCGACCGCTGGCGCGCGATGGACGCCGATGTCGAGTTCACCGGCAAGCGCATCGTTCACAGCGAAAAACTGCCGTTCACCGATCTTTACACCCACCTGAAGCTCGATGACGGCGTACTCAGTCTGGAGCCGCTGCGCTTCGGCGTGGCGGGCGGCAAACTCGATGCGCAAATTCGTCTGAACGGTCGCACCGAACCGCTTGAGGGCCGGGCCAAGTTGACGGCGCGCGGGTTCAAGCTCAAGGAGTTGTTCCCGACTTTCGAACCGATGAAAACCAGTTTCGGCGAGCTCAATGGCGACGCCAATATCAGCGGGCGCGGTAACTCGGTGGCCAAACTGCTCGGCGGCGCCAACGGCAATCTGAAGATGCTGATCAACGACGGCGCGATCAGTCGCGAACTGATGGAGCTGGCAGGCCTCAACGTCGGCAACTACGTGGTCGGCAAAATCTTTGGCGACAAGGAAGTGAAGATCAACTGCGCGGCGGCGGACTTCGATATCAAGACGGGTCTGGCGACGACGCAGCTGTTTGTCTTCGATACCGAGAACGCGATCATTTACATCGACGGCACTGCGAACATGGCGACCGAGCAACTGGACCTGACGGTGACGCCGGAATCCAAGGGCTGGCGTTTGATCTCGTTGCGTTCGCCGCTGTATGTACGCGGCAAGTTCATCAAACCGGATGCCGGCGTGAAAGCGGTGCCGCTGTTATTGCGTGGCGCGGGGATGGTGGCGTTGGGCGTGATTGCCGCGCCGGCAGCGGGACTGCTGGCATTGGTGGCGCCGAGTGGGGGGGAGCCGAATCAGTGCGCGCCGCTGCTGGAACAGATGAAGTCGGGCAAGGCGCCGGTTACCGTCAAGCCAACCAAGTAATTCTTCAGCGCTAATACAGACGCCATCGCGGGCGAGCCCGCTCCCACAGTTTCAGCATCAATCCTGTGGGAGCGGGCTTGCCCGCGATGGTGGTTTAGAAGTGGTTACAGATCTTTCAGAATGTCAGCCATGTCATCCGCATGCTCTTCTTCCTGCGCGAGGATGTCTTCGAAAATGCGGCGGGTGGTCGGGTCTTTCTCGCCGATGTACTGGATGATCTCGCGATAACTATCGATCGCGATTCGCTCGGCCACCAAGTCTTCGTAGACCATTTCTTTCAAGCTGTTCCCGGCTACATATTGCGCGTGGGACATTTTCGACAGCATGTCCGGATTGAACTCCGGTTCGCCGCCCAATTGCACAATGCGCTCGGCCAGTCGGTCGGCGTGCTCGGCTTCCTGGACGGCATGCTCAAGGAACTCATCGGCGGCCGTGCTGGCCTTCAGACCGCTGGCCATGAAGTAGTGGCGTTTGTAGCGCAAGACGCAGACCAGTTCTGTGGCCAGCGATTCATTGAGCAAACGCAGCACCTCTTCACGGTTGGCGCTGTAGCTCTCGGTCACTGCGCCGTTTTCCACGTGTAGCCGTGCGCGTTCGCGCAGTGTTTTGACATCTGACAGATGCAGGTCGTCGCTCATTTCAGTCTCCTGGAGGCTAATCCGATTGGCGCCACGCTCTACAGGCGCGATCGCCTACCCAGGTTGTGAGTGATGGGTGAGCGGAAAAGTTTTATCGGATCTACACCGAAATTGCCGAAGGCTGTGATCTTGGCGCCAGGCCTGACAAAAGCGCTTCCTCCTGCAACCATGCAAAAAATGCCCGCACTGGCGGATGCCGCTCGCGCCCCGGCACGCACAACGCGCTGTAGCCCGCGCCATCGACCTGAACGTCGCCCTTGTACGGCACCAGCAAACCACTGGCGACACTCTCCGAGACCAGGATATTGCTCGCCAGCACCAGTCCTTGCCCGGCGATCGCCGCTTGCAACGCGTAATGCTCCTCATCGTATTCGCGGATTGCCGGATGCTGATGCAGCCAGTTCTCGCCGGACTTTGCGCACCAGGCTCCCCAGCCATGAACGTACAGCTTGGAGTTGTGCCAGCGTACGCTGATCAGCGTCGGCGTGCGTCGCGCGGCCAACGCGACTTGTTCTGGCGAACCATAGACCCCGAACGATTCATCGAACAGGCACAGACCATAAAGGCTCGGGTAATCGTCGAGGGTGTAACGCAGCACCAGATCGACGCTGGCATCCTGATGCAGATCGATGACTTCGCAATGGGTGTCGAGGCGCACGTTGATCGTCGGGTGCCTGGCATAAAACCGCCCGAGGCGTGGCACCAGCCACAGTGCGGCAAACGCGGCAGTGGTCGACAGCGTCAGGCTGCTGCCGCTGCGTTGCGGACGCAGGGTGTCGACGCTTTGCGCGACTTCCAGCAGCGCGCCATGCAGGCTGCGGAACAGTCGCTCGCCGCCCTCGGTCAAGCGTACTTTGCGCGGCAGACGTTCGAACAGGGCAACGCCGAGCCAATCCTCCAGCGCCCGAATCTGATGGGAGATCGCCGTCGGCGTTACCGACAATTCTTCGGCGGCAGCCTTAAAGCTGAGCAAGCGTGAGGCAGACTCAAAGGCGCGCAGGGCGGTCAACGGCAACGAGGCGAACATTGATAACTCCATGGATGAACTGAATTCATCCAGACTGATTTTTGCTCATTTGAAGACGAGCGGCTGCGAGCCTCAAGCTGAAAGCCACAAGCAGTTTGATTCTAGTCCGGAGGAAGTACAGATGAGCAAGATTCTTGTGATCCATGCCAGTCCACGCGGCGACCGTTCGCACTCGCGGCGTCTGGCGGAAGGTTTTCTCAGTAACTGGCAGGCGCGTTATCCACAGGCTCAAGTCACTCGTCGTGAAGTCGGCAGGGCGCTGATTCCGGCGGTCAACGAGGCCTTTGTCGCGGCCGCATTCCATCCCGAACCCGAAGCCCGGTCGCTGTCGATGCAGGCTGATCTGGGGCTCAGCGATCAACTGGTTGGCGAGTTGTTCGACCACGATCTGCTGCTGATTTCTACGCCGATGTACAACTTCAGCGTGCCCAGCGGCCTCAAGGCCTGGGTTGATCAGATTGTGCGATTGGGCCTGACCTTTGATCACACGCTCGACAACGGCGTGGCCCAGTACACGCCGTTGTTGCAGGGCAAGAGGGCGCTGATCGTCACTAGTCGCGGCGGTTTCGGGTTCGGCCCGGGCGGTGCGCTGGAGGCCCTGAATCACGCCGACCCATGGCTGCGCACGGCGTTGGGTTTTATCGGCATCAACGACGTCACGGTGGTCGCGGCCGAAGGCGAGGAGTCTGCCGAACGCACCTTCGCAGTGTCGGTGGCCGAGGCTGAGCAGCGCTTGCTCGAACTCGCCAGGGCGTTCCAGGTGGCCTGATCGTGGCGGGGGTGGCAGGGCTGAAGTAGGCTGGTCGCTGCGTTGTCATCATTGCAGCGGATGCTTGGCGGGCGTTTTGCACGCTTTGCATCCACTCACCCGACCACAAGGATGTTTACCCATGTCGACACGTTATCCATTGGTACTGGTGCCGGGAATGCTCGGGTTTATCCGGCTGGTGCTGTATCCGTACTGGTTCGGGATCATCAAGGCGTTGCGCCGTGGTGGTGCAACCGTGATTGCGGTGCAGGTGTCGCCGCTCAATTCGACCGAGGTACGTGGCGAGCAATTGCTCGCGCGCATCGACGTGATTTTGCGCGAAACCGGGGCGCAAAAGGTCAATCTGTTCGGCCACAGTCAGGGCTCGTTGACGGCGCGTTATGCCGCAGCGAAACGCCCGGATCTGGTGGCGTCGGTGACTTCGGTGGCCGGGCCCAATCATGGTTCGGAACTCGCCGATTATCTGCACAAACACTACCCCGCAGACAGTGCCAAGGGCCGCGTCCTCAAAGCGCTGCTGCACTTTGTCGGCTGGCTGATGGCGATGCTGGATACCGGTTATCACGGGCCGAAACTGCCTGTGGATATTCACGCCTCGCATCATTCACTGACGACTGAAGGCGTGGCGCTGTTCAATCAGCGTTATCCACAGGGTCTGCCTGAAACCTGGGGCGGCCACGGACCGGAAGAGGTCAACGGCGTGCGCTATTACTCGTGGTCAGGAACGTTGCAGCCGGGCAAGACCGATCGTGGCGGCAATCTGTTCGACGGGACCAATCGCAGCTGTCGGTTGTTTGCGAAAACTTTTGTTCGTGAGCCGGGGCAGTGCGACGGCATGGTCGGGCGTTACAGCTCGCATCTGGGCACGGTGATTGGTGACGACTATCCGCTGGATCATTTCGACATCGTCAATCAGTCGCTGGGGCTGGTGGGCAAGGGCGCGGATCCGGTGCGGTTGTTTGTCGAGCATGCGGCGCGCCTGGAAGCTGCCGGCCTTTGAACCGTTCCTGAGGCCCAGAGGATTATTTGCTGAGAGGATTATGTGGCAAGGGATTATGTGGCGAGGAGATTATGTGGCGAGGGGATTTATCCCCGTTGGGCTGCGTAGCGGCCCCGCTTTTTTGGGTCGCTGCGCGACCCAACGGGGATAAATCCCCTCGCCACAGAGGCCACAGAGGCCACAGAGGCCACAGAGGCCACAGAGGCCACAGAGGCCACAGAGGCCACAAAAGCTAAAAAAGGCCCGATCAGGCAACGCTGAGCTTGCGGCCCAACACCGTCGTCCAGCGCTCGGAAAGAATCACCCCACCCAGCGTCAGCAAACCACCGACCAAGTGATACATCGCCAACTGTTCCTTCAACACCAGCGCCGCAATCAACGCGGTAATCAACGGCAGCAAGTTGAAGAACAGCGTCGTCCGGCTCGGCCCGAGGCGCATCACCGCCTGCATCCAGGCCAACGGCGCGATCATCGAAGCCAACAGGCACGCATACAACACCAGCGGAATATTCTGCAGCGTCAGCCCGGTTTTCGGTGAGGCGGCATACAGCGGAAACAACACCACAATCGCCACCAGCACCTGCAAATACAGCAACACCAGCGGCGGCAGACGCAGCTGCCATTTCTTCAGCAAGGTGCTGTAAATCGCATAGGCGAGCGTGGCGATCAGCATCATCGCATCACCCATGTTCACGCCGTGTTGCAACAACGCGCCGAGGCTGCCCGACGACACCACCACCAGCACGCCAGCGAACGAAAGCACCGCACCCACCAGCGCACCGGCCGTGAGGCGCTGGCCGAGACTGATGATTGCCATGGCCAGCGACATCAACGGCATTAGCGAAAGAATGATGCCCATGTTGGTGGCGGTAGTCAGGGTCGCGGCGAAGTAAGCCAGGCTTTGATACACCGCCATACCGAGCACGCCGAGGACGAAAATCTTGCCCAGGTTGGGGCGGATCTGCGGCCAGTGCGCGATCACTTGTTTGAGCATGAACGGTGTAAACAGCAAACCGGCGAGCAGCCAGCGGTAAAAACCGATCTCGGCCGGGAAGATCGCACCGACCGCGAGTTTGTTGATCACCGTGTTGCCGGCCCAGATGAAGATCGCCAGCAGGGGAAAAGCGTATTGCATGAATTGAAACCAGTATGTTGATTGATGCGCGATTATCCTTTGTCTGGATGCAGCTCTATACTTCGAACCAGACAAACTGCCTCTGAAAGCGGACAGCATGAACAGTAAACACATCGATCTGCTGGATTTCAGCGAATTGCCGTCGGCGGTGTACTTCCGCTACGCCGATTTCAACGCCCATGAGTTTGCCGCGCCGCACCGCCATCCGTGGGGCACTTTGGAATACGCCGCTCACGGGGTATTGCACATGGACGTCGACGGCAGCCGCTTCATGTCGCCACCGCAATACGCGGTGTGGGTGCCGCCGCAGGTCGAACACAGTTTTTACAGCCACCAACCGGTCAATTATCGGGCGGTGTGTCTCGATACCAAGGTCTGCGCCGAGTTGCCGGCGCGGGCCTGCACCTTGGCGATCAGCGATATCCTCAAGGCGATCCTCAAAGACTTCGCCGCCCGTGACGTCAAGATTCCTGAGCTGGAGGCTGATCGGCGACTGGCGCAAGTGCTGGTCGATCAACTGCAACAGGCACCGGTGCATGAGTGTTACCTGCCGTATGCAAGCAGCCCCGGATTGCTGGCAATTCTTGAGACCCTGCAAGCCGAGCCAGGCAACAACCAGCCTCTGGCGCACTGGGCGGCGCAGGTGCATGTCAGCGAGCGCACCCTGGCGCGGCAGTTTGTTCGCGAATTGGGGATGAGTTTCGGCGAGTGGCGCCAGCGTCTGCGCTATCTCGCGGCAATTGAAGCGCTGGAAACGTCGCGCAGCGTGCAGGAAATCGCTTTCGATCTCGGCTACAGCAGCGGCTCGGCGTTTATCGCCATGTTCGCGCGCCAAGCCGGATGTACGCCGGAGCAGTACCGCCGCAGTCACCTGGAAGGCAGGAAGATGTAACAGGATTTGGCTACACTCCAGCAGAGGCCGCTTCCATCGAAGCGGCGACAAGGAGAAAACTCCATGAAGATGTTGCGTGTCCCGTTGTTGATGATGGGTTTGCTCCTGTGTTCCCAGGGTTTCGCCGCCACGGCGCAGCAGAACAAGATGACCACCTGCAATGCCGATGCGACCGCCAAGAGTCTTAAAGGCGATGAGCGCAAAACCTTCATGAGCACTTGCCTCAAGGCAGCGCCGGCGGCCAATGACGCCAAGGCCTTGACCCCGCAGCAACAGAAAATGACCACCTGCAACGCCGATGCCAAAAACAAAGCCCTGAGCGGCGATGCGCGCAAGGCGTTCATGAGTGAGTGCCTGAAGAAAAAATAACGCCAGAGCAGCCCTCACCCTAACCCTCTCCCGGAGGGAGAGGGGACTGACCGCGTTGTTTCAATGCATTCATCGACCTGAAAAATCCGGTCGATTATGGATTCAATACAACACCATCAGGTCGGCGGACCTCTTCGCCAACCCCCAATCGGTCCCCTCTCCCTCGGGGAGAGGGCTAGGGTGAGGGCTGGATCTCAAGTCGGGCACAAAAAACCGAGACACCGCATATCCCTAGTGCTCCCCCCGGATCGCTGGCAGACTGCCCATCCTTTTACGCCGTTCGTTTTGAGGCTGTATGCCAACGTTTTCTGAGCGTCATGTTGTGTTCTGGGTCAGTTGCATCATCATTTTCGGCGGTTTGCTGCTCGTGCTGCCATTGAGCTTGTTGCCCAGCCTGCTGGCCGGGTTGCTGGTGTTCGAGCTGGTCAACATGCTCACCCCGCAACTGCAACGGCTGATCGAAGGTCGCCGCGCTCGGTGGCTGGCGGTGGCGTTGCTGGGTACGCTGGTGGTGAGTGTGTTGGCGCTGCTGTTCGCCGGGGCTATCAGTTTCCTTCTGCACGAGGCGGAAAATCCCGGCGCCTCTCTCGACAAGTTCATGGGCGTGGTCGATCAAGCGCGCGGACAGTTGCCGCCGTTCATTGATGTCTATTTGCCGGCCAGCGCTGCTGAATTCCGGGTGGCTATCGGCGAGTGGATGAGCAAACACCTGTCCGACCTGCAACTGGTGGGCAAAGACGCGGCACACATGTTCGTGACATTGCTGATCGGCATGGTGCTCGGCGCGATCATCGCCTTGCAGCGCATACCGGACCTGACCAAACGCAAACCCTTGGCGGCAGCGTTGTTTGACCGTCTGCACTTGCTGGTTCAGGCCTTTCGCAACATTGTTTTCGCGCAGATCAAGATTTCTCTGCTGAACACCTTTTTCACCGGGATTTTCCTCGCGGTGATTCTGCCGATGTTCGGCATCCATCTGCCGCTGACCAAAACCCTGATCGTCCTGACCTTTCTGCTTGGTCTGTTGCCGGTGATCGGCAACCTGATATCGAACACGCTGATCACCATCGTCGGCTTGTCGCTGTCGATCTGGGTGGCGATGGCCGCACTGGGATATCTGATTGTTATCCACAAGCTCGAATACTTCCTCAACGCGCGCATTGTCGGCGGGCAGATCAGTGCCAAGTCGTGGGAATTGCTGCTGGCGATGCTGGTGTTCGAGGCCGCATTCGGCTTGCCGGGAGTGGTGGCGGGGCCGATTTATTATGCGTATCTGAAGAGTGAGTTGAAGCTGGGCGGGATGGTTTGATCCAGACTTTGTAGCGGCTGATCAGGCCTCTGTGACTGTTTTGATGGGTTAAGCAGATCCCTTGTGGCGAGGGGATTTATCCCCGTTGGACTGCGCAGCAGTCCCCTGCCTTTGAAATAAAAGCGGGGCCGCTTCGCGACCCAACGGGGATAAATCCCCTCGCCAAAATAAATCTCCTCACTACAGAAGCCCTCACACACAAACCTCTCACCCAAAGCCCTTGCTAAGAGGGCTTTTACCACAAGGCTTGTGATCAGGTCATCGCGCCGTAGCGCTTCATCGCTTCAATCGCCAGACCGCTGCCAATGCTGCCGAAGATATTCCCCTCGACATGCCGCGCATTCGGCAACATCGCCGAAACGCTGTTGCGCAGCGCCGGGATGCCGCTGGAACCGCCGGTGAAGAACACCGTATCCACTTGATCCACACGCACATTGGCGTCGTTCAACAAATTCGTGACGCTGCCGCGCACCCGCTCCAGCAGCGCATCGATCGCTGATTCAAACAACGCCCGAGTCAGCTCAACACTCAACCCGGGCTCGATCCGGTCCAGCGGCACATGGCGGCTGTCGGCGTGGGTCAGCTCAATCTTGGTTTCCTCGACTTCCATCGCCAGCCAGTGCCCGGCGCGCTGTTCGATCAACTTGAACAGGCGATCAATGCCGCCCGTGTCTTCGATGTCGTAACGCATGCTGCCCAGCGCGAGGCTGGATTTTTGCGAGTACACCGAGTTGATCGTGTGCCAAGTCGCCAGGTTCATGTGGTGGCTGGTCGGCATGTAGGCGCCGCTCTTCATGCGACTGCCGTAGCCGAACAGCGGCATCAGGCCTTGCAGGCTCAACTGTTTGTCGAAGTCGGTACCGCCGATGTGCACGCCGCCGGTGGCGAGGATGTCATCGTGACGGTTATCCACAGCTCGACGCTCGGGCGACAGGCGCACCAGCGAGAAGTCGGAGGTACCACCGCCGATGTCGACGATCAGGACCAGCTCTTCCTTTTCGATGGTCGACTCGTAGTCGAATGCCGCAGCGATCGGTTCGTACTGGAACGACACGTCTTTGAAGCCGATCTTTTTCGCCACGTCCACCAACGTGTCTTCGGCTTCCTGGTCGGCCAGCGGATCGTCATCGACGAAAAACACTGGGCGGCCGAGCACCACTTGTTCGAACTCCCGACCGGCGGCGCCTTCGGCACGGTTTTTCAACTGGCCGATGAACAGCCCGAGCAAGTCCTTGAATGGCATCGCCGTACCGAGGACGCTGGTGTCGTGCTTGATTAGCTTGGAGCCGAGCAGGCTCTTGAGCGAGCGCATCAGGCGGCCTTCGTAGCCTTCCAGATACTCGTGCAGCGCCAGGCGACCGTAAACCGGGCGGCGCTCCTCGAAGTTGAAGAAGACCACCGACGGCAGGGTGATCTTGTCGTCTTCCAGCGCGATCATCGTTTCCATGCCGGGGCGCAGCCAGCCGACGGTGGAGTTGGACGTGCCGAAGTCGATGCCGCAGGCACGGGCTGGAGAGGCGTCTTTCATGTCTTTCGGTTCCGGTCAAAAAACGGCCGCGCAGTGTATGTCAGTGCGCGGCAGATTCGAAGGCCGGTCATCTGCTATTTGATGACTAATCTTGCTTGAAACTCGCAGCTTTGCCCCAAACTTGCTGGCATGGGCCGGCAGACACACCGGCGGTCGCAAGAACCGCTGCCCACTGCCGATAAACTTATGCAGCGCCTCCCGGTCACAAACTTGAGATCGGTCAACCCGGCACGCGCTAATCGGCGCATGCTGGCATGGGCGCGAAATCGATAACGGATGGTGATTCCTTCAATGGACTTCAAAGACTATTACAAGATACTCGGCGTGGAGCCGACAGCAGACGACAAGGCAATCAAGGCTGCCTATCGCAAGCTGGCGCGCAAATACCACCCCGATGTCAGCAAGGAAAAAGACGCCGAGTCCAAATTCAAGGACGCGTCGGAAGCCTATGAAGCGCTGAAAAGCGCCGATAAACGCGCCGAATATGACGAGCTGCGCCGCTATGGCCAGCACGGTCAGCCGTTCCAGGGGCCGCCGGGTTGGCAGAGCCGTGGCGGTTTTGGCGGCGGCGGTCAGGACACCGGCGACTTCTCGGACTTCTTCAGTTCGATCTTCGGCAATCGCGGCCCCGGTTTCGGTGGCGGTGACGGTCGGCAACAACGTAGTGCAGGGCGCCGAGGGCAAGACGTGGAAATGGAACTACCGATCTTCCTCGAAGAAACCCTTTCGAACGAATCGAAGAAGGTCACCTTCCAGGTGCCGCAATACAACGCGGCGGGCCAACACGTCAGCAACACCAGCAAGAGCCTGAACGTGAAGATCCCGGCGGGCGTGACCGACGGCGAGCGCATTCGCCTCAAGGGCCAGGGCGCACCGGGCGCGGGTGGCGGCGCGAATGGCGATCTGTACCTGACCATTCGTTTTGCGCCACACCCTAAATTTGATGTCGAAGGCGACAACCTGATCATCACGTTGCCGCTGGCGCCGTGGGAACTGGCGCTGGGTGCAGAAGTGGCCGTGCCGACCCTGACCGGCAAGATCAACCTCAAGGTTCCGGCCGGTAGCCAGAACGGCCAGCGCATGCGCGCCAAAGGTCATGGTTTGAAAAACAAGGCGGGTGAGCGCGGTTATCTGTTCGTGCAGCTCAAAGCCGTAATGCCGAAGACTGCGGACGATGAGGTCAAGGCGCTGTGGCAAGAACTGGCGAACAAAGCCGCTTTCAATCCGCGAGAGAACTTCTGAACCCGACGATGGAGTAGCCCATCATGAGCAGCCCCCTGATCGTTCAACTGGACATGGCAGAATTCTGTGAGGCGGCCGATTTGTCGGACGTCTACGTGATCGAAATCGTCGAGCACGGCATCCTCGAACCTCAGGGCGCGCTGCCCCGGGAATGGCGCTTCAGCGATTACGAACTGGCCCTGGCCAAACGCGCCGCCAAGCTTCGGCGCGATCTGGATCTGGAGTGGGAAGGTGTCGCCCTGGCACTGGACCTGCTCGAAGAGGTTCACGAACTGCGCGCCGAGAATCGTATGTTGCGTCAGCGGTTGGGACGTCTGGTCGTCGAATAACGGCAATCGGCGCAAGCCACTTTCAGTATCGATTCTTCGGTTTCATTTTTTAATCCGGGTGTGATTAAGTTGGCGCTGGCCGCGCTTAAGGATAGGCGCGCCAGTAACACACTCTGATTGCGTGCGTGCCGGGTTTTCCGGTTGCCGAATCAACAGGCAATGAAGCCAGATGACCCTTCAAGGATGAACAGCAATGCCCAAAAAACCGTCCCCCCGAGCGAGCGGCTCGGCCGATGTTCACACACGCCCCGCCCAATCCACCGATGCGCAGCATCCGCGATCAGATCCGCTGTTGCGTGTCGACGTCGACCCATTGCACACCTTGCATCCCTCTGTCTCAAGAGAGTCTAGTCCTGGCATTGTCGATCCCGACCTGCCGACGGCGACTGCTTCGGTCAGGGTCACCGAGATGTTCACGCCGACGACTGAGTCCGTCGCTGTACTGCGTGAGCGTCACCGCCCGATCATTGCGCAACTCGGCCTGCCTGAAGCGGATGCCCAAGGGTTCAGACTGTTCAAAGAACGCCTGTACGTCGATTTGCCCGACGGCGTTCTACAGGTCGGCGTCGATCCGCAAACGGGGCGGTACCGCGCCAAGAAACCGAGTGAGCGGATTCCCTCAGGTCCAGAGCTTGAGTTCGATCCGGTCAGCAAGTTCTGGGTCCCTTCCGACCTGAAAAGGCTGGCCGACCGGGCTGATGCCGTACCGGGCAGATCCCGCAGGGAGCCGGACACTGGTCGATCTGACGACGAGTTCGAACTGGCCTCCGAAGCGATGCCGATCGCGCACTTCACAGAACGCGAACTGGTGGGCATGAGGCATGAGGTTCACTACTCGATCGATACCAATGCGTTGGGTTCCTACGATCGCGTCAACAACGGCAAGTACCCGATCAGAGACCGTTTTGGCAGGCCTGTGCGTATTCGCATGCTTGAGCGGGAAGTCGTTCTGGAAACAGGGGAGCGCTACACGTCCGAGCAGATCAAGCCGTATATCAAGTATCAAGGCCACGAACAGGTCGCCAGGCTGTACGAAGAAAAGTTGCAGTGGCGGCGGTTTACCGAAGCGGATGTAAAGGTCCCCGGCGAGGCTGCGTTGATCGGGCAATCCATGGTGGTTGCCAACCGACGCATCGCCAAAGGCGAGGCTATCGGTGTTTACGGCGGCACATTGCGCCCCGGCAGATTCTTGCAGGCCAACGAGATGACGTTCGCCATGTCGGTCGCAAACAATACGCTTCAGGCAAACGTGTCCATCCCCGGGATGCATGTCGTCGGGGATAACATTATCTCCAGAATCAACACCAACTTTACCTACGATGCCGTCGGCAAGCCTGTGGCGCAGGCGCCCGACGGCTATAACCTTCAGGTTGTCGGTTTCACCGTCGAGGCGGATCTCTTGACGGGTGACAAGCCCAACCGCAACAAATACTCGTTGAATGCTTTCTTTGCGACGCAGGATATTCCTGCGGGCACGGAGTTGCGTTGGGACTATAACTACTCGGATGAAGCGATGAAGATACTCTTCCCATGAAGCGCGACTGACGCGCGCCTTCTGCTTCGGGAGGCGTTGAGCGTGCGACCTCCCGAAGACAGGTCGCAATCAAAACAGAAAGTAACGCTGCGCCATCGGCAGCACGTCGGCTGGCTCGCACCACAACAACACGCCGTCGGCCTTGACCTGATACGTCTGCGGATCGACATCGATGTTGGGCAGGTAATCGTTGTGGATCAGGTCGGTTTTCTGCACATCGCGACAACCTTTGACCACGGCTATTTTCTTTTTCAGCCCCAACGCTTCCGGCAACCCTGCCTCCTGCGCGGCCTGGCTGATAAACGTCAGGCTGGTGGCATGCAACGAGCCACCGTAACTGGCGAACATCGGGCGGTAGTGCACGGGTT
Source organism: Pseudomonas sp. NPDC098747 (assembly GCF_044760045.1). Classification (NCBI taxonomy): domain Bacteria; kingdom Pseudomonadati; phylum Pseudomonadota; class Gammaproteobacteria; order Pseudomonadales; family Pseudomonadaceae; genus Pseudomonas; species Pseudomonas sp. NPDC098747. Next base: position 58,500 of record NZ_JBIWAL010000022.1, read on the forward strand.
GCGGGGTGGGGATCGAGGCATTGGCGTCGCCCATCAGGCTTGCCGCAATGGCGCCGCCCTTGAGAATCAACGTCGGTTTCACGCCGAAAAACGCCGGGCGCCACAGCACCAGATCGGCCCATTTACCCACTTCGATAGAACCCACCTCATGGCTGATGCCGTGGGTAATCGCCGGGTTGATCGTGTACTTGGCGATGTAGCGTTTGGCGCGGAAGTTGTCGTTGCCGTCGCCATCCTGCGGCAGCGGGCCGCGCTGTTTTTTCATCTTGTCGGCAGTCTGCCAGGTGCGTGTGATGACTTCGCCGACGCGGCCCATGGCCTGGCTGTCGGAGCTGATCATAGAGAACGCGCCGAGGTCGTGAAGGATGTCTTCGGCGGCAATCGTCTCGCGGCGGATGCGGCTTTCTGCGAACGCCACGTCTTCAGCAATGCTCGGGTCGAGGTGATGGCAGACCATCAGCATATCGAGGTGTTCGTCGATGGTGTTGCGGGTGAACGGCCGGGTCGGGTTGGTCGAACTCGGCAGCACGTTGGCAAAACCGCAGGCCTTGATGATGTCCGGGGCATGGCCGCCACCGGCGCCCTCGGTGTGATAGGTGTGGATGGTGCGGCCCTTGAACGCGCCGAGGGTGGTTTCGACGAAACCGGATTCGTTGAGGGTGTCCGTGTGGATCGCCACCTGCACGTCGTACTGATCGGCGACGTTCAGGCAGTTGTCGATGCTCGCCGGGGTGGTGCCCCAGTCTTCGTGCAGCTTGAGGCCGATGGCGCCGGCCTTGACCTGCTCGATCAACGGCTCCGGCAGGCTGGCGTTACCCTTGCCGGTGAGACCGATGTTCATCGGGAAGGCGTCGGCCGCCTGAAGCATGCGCGCCAGGTGCCACGGCCCTGAGGTGCAGGTCGTGGCGTTGGTGCCGGTGGCTGGGCCAGTGCCGCCGCCGATCATGGTGGTGACGCCGCTCATCAACGCTTCTTCGATCTGCTGCGGGCAGATGAAGTGGATGTGCGTGTCGATGCCGCCAGCGGTGAGAATCATGCCTTCACCGGCGATCACTTCGGTGCTGGCGCCGATGGCGATGGTTACGTTCGGCTGCACGTCCGGGTTGCCGGCCTTGCCGATCGCGGCGATGCGCCCATCCTTGAGGCCGACGTCAGCCTTGACGATGCCCCAGTGGTCGATGATCAGTGCGTTGGTGATCAGCGTGTCGACGACTTCGGCGGCCAGCAGTTGGCTTTGGCCCTGACCGTCGCGGATGACCTTGCCGCCACCGAATTTCACTTCTTCGCCGTAGGTGGTGAAGTCCTGTTCGACTTCGATCCACAACTCGGTATCGGCCAGGCGCACCTTGTCGCCGACGGTGGGGCCGAACATGTCGGCGTAGGCTTGTCTGGAAATTTTCATGTCTTTGCCTTGAAGGTAATAAAGGGCAATCCGCGATCCATTGTGGCGAGGGGATTTATCCCCGTTCGGCCGCGTAGCGGTCGCCATTCAGTCTCCGCGTTCTATCTGTCAGATCTCATGGGCTGAATGGCGGGTGCTCCGCACCCGAACGGGGATAAATCCCCTCGCCACAAGAGTGTGCAGGTCAGTCGAGATCACCCATGACCCGCCCGGCAAAGCCGAACACCCGTCGATGCCCGGCGTAATCCACCAGCTCGACCTCGCGACTCTGCCCCGGCTCAAAACGCACCGCTGTGCCGGCCGCAATATTCAGGCGCATGCCGCGACTGGCCGCGCGATCAAACGTCAGGGCGTCATTGGTTTCGAAAAAGTGAAAGTGCGAGCCGACCTGGATCGGCCGGTCGCCGCTGTTGGCGACTTTCAGGCTGACGGTGCGGCGGCCGATGTTGAGTTCAATGTCGCCGGGCTGGATCTGGTATTCGCCAGGAATCATCACTGGGCTCCTTGCAGAATCTTGTAGTAGAGGGCGGTCGGTCGATACGTGCCATGCGGGTCGCAGGCGTAGTCGGGGATGGCCCCGGCGCGAATGAAGCCCAAGGCCTTGTAGAAATCTTCGGCGGGCGAGCCGGCCTCGGTGTCTAGGTAAAGCATGCCGCGCTTGTGCTTGGGCGCTTCGAGCTCCAGCGCATTCATCAATTGCTGACCGAGACCGCGACGACGGGCGTGTTCACGCACCAGCAGTTTCTGCACCTCGGCGCGATTCAGACCATTGGCCTTCTGGCATAGACCCAATTGCACACTGGCCAGCACCTGTTCGTCGTTGACCACCACCCACAGCAACACGCTGCCCTTGCTGACGTTGTCTTGCACCTCATCGAAATAAGCGCGGGCCTGCGCGGCATCGAGGTTGGCCATGAAGCCGACACTGGCGCCATAGCCCACGGCATCAAGCAGCAGATCGATCAGGCCCTGACGATAGTGCGCAAAACTTTCAGCGTTGACGCGGCGCAGTTGGGCGGCGTTCATCGGTGTCACTCCTTGTTGGCGTCGGGCGGCTCCGCACCAGGGTTGAGGGTCAGTTGCATGAACGTCAGGTCCAGCCAGCGGCCGAACTTGGTGCCGACTTGCGGCATCTGCCCGGTGATGAGGAAACCGGCGCGCTCATGCAGTCGAGTCGAGGCGGCGTTGCCGCTTTCGATGGCGGCGACCATGACGTGTTTGCCGCAGGTTTTTGCCCGCTCAATCAGTGCAGTCATCAGTTGCGGACCGAGGCCATTGCCGCGTTGGTCGCTGCGCACGTAAACCGAATGCTCGACGGTGTGGCGGAAGCCGTCGAAGGGCCGCCAGTCTCCAAAAGAAGCGTAGCCGAGCACCGTGTTGTCGCTGTCGACGATCACCAGAATCGGATAAGCCTGAGCCTGACGCGCGGCGAACCACGCTTGACGATTGCCGAGGTCGACGGCCGAATCGTTCCAGATCGCCGTGGTGTTGAGCACGGCGTCGTTATAGATGTCGCGGATCGCCGGCAGGTCGGCGTGGATGGCATCGCGAATGGCGTAAGTCATGGCACGGCCTCAGACGATCGGTTGGTGGACGGTGACCAGTTTGGTGCCGTCGGGGAACGTCGCTTCAACCTGAATCTCCGGGATCATTTCCGGAATGCCTTCCATCACTTGTTCGCGGCTCAGCAGGGTGGTGCCGAAGTGCATCAGCTCGGCCACGGTGCGGCCATCACGGGCACCTTCGAGCAGGGCTGCGGAGATGTAGGCCATGGCTTCCGGGTAGTTGAGCTTCACGCCGCGAGCCAGTCGGCGCTCGGCGACGAGGCCAGCGGTGAAGATCAGCAGCTTGTCTTTTTCGCGTGGGGTCAGGTCCATCGTTTGCAATCCATATGGGCAGATTTGTGTGGTTCTTGCGGTGAGTGGGGTGCCAGTTGGAACTGCCCCTCACCCTAGCCCTTTCCCGAGGGAGAGGGGACTGATCTCGGTTGTTTGATATGGCCGGTTCAGTCAGTTGAATTCATGAGTCTGAAAATTTTCCAGCGAGCACATTGGTCAGGCTCCCTCTCCCTCCGGGAGAGGGCGGGGGGTGAGGGTGGCTTTTCAGGTGCTCCATATTCTTGGCGCGACAGCCTCACGTCCCAGCAACACCGGCCGCAGCAACCGCCACAAATCAATCAACCACGCACGCGCCAACAACGTTTCACTGGCCAGACAACGGGCAACCACCAGCCCTGGCAGTTGGGTCAGATCTCCGCGCACCTCATGCCCCAAGGAGCGACAACGCTCCAGCAATTCAGCATCAATTTCCCCGGTGACCAACAACGTCGCAAACACCGGATTACCATCCAGCCCGATCGGCGAATCGAGCAACCCGTCATTGCCGACAATGCGCTGTCGCTCATGCCAGAGCAATCGGCCATCGCGACGAATATCCAGATGACTCTGAAAATGGCCCAGATCAAAGCGCTCGCCACTGGCCGGACGACCCAGCGCCACTACATCCCAGTAAAACAGTCGCGCATCACCTTCAAGGTCAATCGAGGTCGTGAGTTCAGCCTGGGCGGCGCTGTAGACGATGGTCTCTTGCGGCAACCATTCCAGCGTTGCCCCGGCAGCGACCTTCAAATCGAGCTTTTGAAATGCCGGGCCTGCCGCGCGGTACCACTTGGCCGCGCCGGGGCTGGTGATCTGCGCCCAGGCGTGCACCTCTACACGGGCGCTGATGTTCAGCCGATCGCCGCCGGCAATCCCGCCGGGCGGGTGGACGATGATGTGTTGGCAAACCTCGGGGCCTTCGGCGTACAGATGCTTCTGCACCCTCAGCGGACCGAGGTGGCGGCGCATGACCGGGCGCGTGCAATCTGCGACGCGAGCGTAGGCCAGCTCCAGCTCAGCGTGCCAGCTCGGGGTAAACAGGGCAGTGGAAATGGGTAAATTCATGATTTGTAATTATCGTTAGGAAGCTACAGGTTAGATCGTATTGTTAAATCGTGACTAGCCCGCGCACACCTTCAGCCTCCATATTCTCGCCGCGACCCTGTTGCACGATCTCGCCCCGGGACATCACCAGGTATTGATCGGCCAGTTCGGCTGCGAAATCGTAAAACTGCTCCACCAGCAGAATCGCCATGTCGCCACGCGCCGCCAGCTTCTTGATCACCGCGCCGATCTCCTTGATCACCGACGGCTGAATGCCTTCGGTGGGCTCGTCGAGGATCAGCAAGCGTGGACGGCTGGCCAATGCTCTGCCGATGGCCAGCTGTTGTTGCTGGCCGCCGGACAAGTCGCCGCCACGCCGCTGTTTCATTTGCAGCAGCACCGGGAACAGTTCGTAGATGAATGCAGGGACTTCCTTGGCTTCGCTGCCGGGAAAACGCGAAAGACCCATCAGCAGGTTTTCTTCCACCGTCAGCCGCCCGAAAATCTCACGACCCTGGGGCACATAGGCAATCCCGGCGTGGACCCGCTGGTGCGGTTTGAACGTGGTGATGGGTTTGCCTTCCCAATTCACCGCGCCTTCTTTGGCCGGCAGCAGGCCCATCAGGCATTTGAGCAGGGTGGTTTTGCCCACGCCGTTGCGCCCGAGCAGGCAAGTGACCTCGCCGACCTTCACGTCAAAGCTCAGGCCACGCAGGATGTGACTACCGCCGTAGTACTGGTGCAGCTTTTCGACTTGCAGCATTTCCGAATTCCTTCTGTTCCACACAGAATCCTGTGGGAGCTGGCGTGCCAGCGATGGCGGTGGATCAATCAATATCAATGCTGGATGTTCCGGCCTCATCGCTGGCAAGCCAGCTCCCACAGGTTTTGTATTTGCAAGGTTCAGCGGCCGAGGTAAACCTCGATCACCCGCTCGTTTTCCTGCACCTGCTCAAGTGACCCTTCCGCCAGAACGCTGCCCTGGTGGAGCACGGTGACATGGTCGGCAATCGAGCCGACAAAGCCCATGTCATGCTCCACCACCATCAACGAATGCTTGCCCGCCAGACTCTTGAACAGTTCTGCAGTGAACTCGGTTTCGGCGTCGGTCATGCCCGCCACCGGCTCGTCGAGTAGCAGCAATTGCGGGTCTTGCATGAGCAACATGCCGATCTCCAGAAACTGCTTCTGTCCGTGGGACAACAAGCCTGCCGGGCGATTGACCGAGGTGGTCAGGCGAATGGTTTCCAGCACTTCGCTGATACGATCATGTTGCTCACCGCTCAGGCGCGCACGCAAACTGGCCCACACCGACTTGTCGGTTTTCTGCGCCAGTTCAAGGTTTTCAAACACGCTCAGCGCTTCGAATACCGTGGGTTTCTGGAACTTGCGACCGATGCCGGCCTGGGCGATCTGCACTTCGCTCATCTGCGTCAAATCCAGCGTTTCACCGAACCACGCCTTGCCGTGGCTCGGGCGGGTCTTGCCGGTGATCACGTCCATCAGCGTGGTTTTGCCCGCGCCGTTGGGGCCGATGATGCAGCGCAATTCGCCAACGCCGATGTACAGATTGAGATTGTTCAGTGCTCGGAAGCCGTCGAAGCTGACGCTGATGTCTTCCAGGGTCAGGATTGTGCCGTGGCGGGTATCGAGGCCCGGGCCGACGCGTTGGCCGAGGCCGATGGAATCGCGGCTGGTGCCGGCATCCTTGTTCGGCTCGACGGGAAAGAAGGCTGGCTCAAGCATGAATTCTGCACTGGCCGTGACTCTCATGATTCACCTCGTTTCTTCAGCAGACCGATCACGCCTTTGGGCAGGTACAGGGTCACGATGATGAACAGCGCGCCGAGGAAGAACAGCCAGTATTCGGGGAAGGCCACGGTGAACCAGCTCTTCATTCCATTGACCACTCCGGCACCCAGCAATGGCCCGATCAAGGTGCCGCGTCCGCCGAGGGCGACCCACACTGCCGCTTCAATGGAGTTGGTCGGCGACATTTCGCTCGGGTTGATGATCCCGACTTGCGGCACGTACAACGCCCCGGCCAAGCCACACAACACCGCGCTCAACACCCAGACAAACAGCTTGAAACCGCGAGGGTCGTAGCCGCAGAACATCAGACGGTTTTCCGCATCGCGCAGTGCGGTCAGCACGCGACCGAACTTGCTCTGCGCCAGACGCCAGCCGATAAACAGACTCGCCACCAGCAACAATACGGTGGCCAGAAACAGCACCGCGCGGGTACCCGGTTCAGTGATGCCGAAACCCAGAATCGTGCGGAAATTGGTGAAGCCGTTGTTGCCGCCAAACCCGGTCTCGTTGCGGAAAAACAGGAGCATGCCGGCGAAGGTCAGGGCCTGGGTCATGATCGAGAAATACACGCCTTTGATCCGCGAGCGGAAGGCGAAAAAGCCGAACACCAGCGCCAGCAACCCCGGCGCCAGCACCACCAGGCACATGGCCCAAATAAAGCTGCTGGTGCCGGTCCAGTACCACGGCAATTCCGTCCACGAAAGGAAGGTCATGAACGCCGGCAAGCCATCGCCGGCAGCCTGACGCATCAGGTACATGCCCATTGCGTAACCGCCGAGGGCGAAGAACAGGCCGTGGCCCAACGACAGCAATCCGGCGTAACCCCAGACCAGATCCAGCGCCAGTGCGACGATGGCGTAGCAGAGGATTTTGCCGACCAGCGTCAGGGTGTACGCCGAAACATGCAGCGCGTTATCCGGCGATAACAGCGACAGCAGCGGCATGGCGATCAGCAGTGCGAGTATCACAACGCCGATGGCGAGCGTGATTTTCGGGCCGGCCTTTTGCGTGGCCGTAACGAGCAGGGGCTGGTTCATCAGTCGATCACCCGTCCTTTCAGTGCGAAGAGGCCTTGCGGACGTTTCTGGATGAACAGAATGATCAGCGCGAGGATCAGGATCTTGCCGAGCACCGCACCGATCTGCGGTTCAAGAATCTTGTTGGCGATGCCCAGGCCGAAGGCGGCGAGCACGCTGCCGGCCAACTGACCCACACCGCCGAGTACCACCACCAAAAATGAATCGATGATGTAGCTCTGGCCCAGATCCGGGCCGACGTTGCCAATCTGGCTCAGCGCCACACCGCCAAGTCCTGCGATGCCGGAACCGAGGCCGAAGGCGAGCATGTCGACGCGACCGGTCGGCACGCCGCAGCAGGCGGCCATGTTGCGGTTCTGCGTCACCGCACGAACGTTGAGGCCCAGACGCGTCTTGTTCAGCAGCAGCCAGGTCAGGACAACCACAAACAGCGCGAAAGCGATGATGACGATGCGGTTGTACGGCAGCACCAGATTGGGCAGCACCTGAATCCCACCGGACAGCCACTCAGGGTTGGCCACTTCGACGTTCTGTGCACCGAACAGCAAACGCACCAACTGAATCAGCATCAGGCTGATACCCCAGGTGGCGAGCAGGGTTTCCAGTGGTCGGCCGTAGAGGTGACGAATCACCGTGCGCTCCAGTGCCATGCCGATGGCGGCGGTGACGAAAAATGCCACCGGCAGTGCGATCAGTGGATAGAACTCGATGGCCTGCGGGGCGTAGCGCTGGAACATCAACTGCACCACGTACGTCGAGTAGGCGCCAAGCATCAGCATCTCGCCGTGGGCCATGTTGATCACGCCGAGCAGGCCGAAGGTGATCGCCAGACCGAGTGCCGCGAGCAGCAGAATCGAGCCCAGCGACATGCCGCTGAACGCCTGACCGAGCACTTCGCCGATCAGCAGTTTGCGTTTGACCTGAGCGAGACTGGTTTCGGCGGCAGTACGCACGCTGACATCGGTTTCGACGCCAGGCTGGAGCAAACCTTCGAGGCGGGTCCGCGCCAGTGGGTCGCCGGTTTCACCGAGCAGACGCACAGCGGCCAGACGCACCGCCGGATCGCCGTCGACCAGTTGCAGATTGGCCAGCGCGAGACTCAGGGCCGCGTGGACACGTTCATCTTTTTCACCAGCCAGTTGCTGGTCGAGGAATTTCAGCTGCGCCGGTTTGGCGCTTTTCTGCAATTGCTGCGCGGCGCCCAGACGGATTTTGGCGTCGGCGGCGAGCAATTGGTGGCTGGCCAGAGCGGTGTCGATCAGACCCCGCAGGCGATTGTTCAGGCGCAGGGTTTTCGGCTGGCCATCGATGGTCAACTCGCCTTGTTGTAGGGCGTTGATCAGTTCGATGCGGGCCGGATCGGGCTGCGCGGCCCAGGTTTCCAGCAGTTTGGCTTGTTGCATGGGATTGGCCGCGACGAAGTCTTCGGCGTCACCGGCGTGGGCCAGCAGCGGCAGCAATAGTGCGATGGCGCAGATAAATCGGTAGAGGGCAGTGGGCATAGTCAGTCGCCTTGACGCAGACATTGTGGGAGCAGGCTTTTGTGGCGAGGGGATTTATCCCCGTTGGGTCGCGAAGCGGCCCCAAATCCAGCGGTCGCGGTGTATCAGGTAGATCGCGTCGACCGATTTCGCGACTGCTTCGCAGCCGAACGGGGATAAATCCCCTCGCCACAAATGCCCGTTCCCACAGGGATATGTGTCAGGCCAGACAGTCAGGCCCGACACCCAATGGCTCAGTTACTCTTCACCGCATAATCCGGCTTCTTGTCGTTACCCTGAATGAACGGGCTCCACGGTTGTGCGCGGATCGGCCCCTCGGTCTGCCACACCACATTGAACTGACCGTCGGCCTGAATCTCGCCGATCATCACCGGTTTGTGCAGGTGATGGTTGGTCTTGTCCATGGTCAGGGTGTAACCCGACGGTGCGGCAAAGGTCTGGCCGGCGAGGGCTTCGCGGACTTTGTCGACGTCGGTGGATTTGGCTTTCTGAGCGGCCTGCGCCCACATGTGGATGCCGACGTAAGTAGCCTCCATCGGGTCGTTGGTCACCGCTTTGTCAGCGCCCGGCAGGTTGTGTTTCTTCGCGTAGGCTTTCCAGTCGGCGACGAATTTCTTGTTCGCCGGGTTCTCCACCGACTCGAAGTAGTTCCAAGCGGCGAGGTTGCCCACCAACGGTTTGGTGTCGATACCGCGCAATTCTTCTTCGCCTACCGAGAACGCCACCACCGGTACGTCGGTGGCTTTCAGGCCCTGGTTGGCCAGCTCTTTATAGAACGGCACGTTGGAGTCGCCGTTGACGGTCGAGATCACCGCAGTTTTGCCGCCAGCCGAGAACTTCTTGATGTTGGCAACAATGGTTTGATAGTCGCTGTGACCGAACGGGGTGTAGACCTCTTCGATGTCCTTGTCGGCCACGCCTTTGGAATGCAGGAACGAGCGCAGGATCTTGTTGGTGGTGCGCGGGTAGACGTAGTCGGTGCCGAGCAGGAAGTAGCGCTTGGCGCTGCCACCTTCCTCACTCATCAGATATTCAACGGCGGGGATCGCCTGCTGGTTCGGCGCGGCGCCGGTGTAGAACACGTTTGGCGACATCTCTTCGCCTTCGTACTGCACCGGGTAGAACAGCAGACCGTTGAGCTCTTCGAACACCGGCAGGACCGATTTACGCGACACCGAGGTCCAGCAGCCGAAAACCACGGCGACCTTGTCCTGGTTCAGCAACTGCCGGCCCTTCTCGGCGAACAGCGGCCAGTTCGATGCAGGGTCGACCACCACTGGCTCGAGCATCTTGCCGTTCACGCCGCCCTTGGCGTTGATCTCGTCGATGGTCATCAGCGCCATGTCTTTGAGCGACGTTTCGGAGATCGCCATGGTGCCGGACAACGAATGCAGAATCCCGACCTTGATGGTCTCGGCGGCCTGGACAGTCCAGGTCATGCCCATCGCGGCAATGGATGACGAGAGTGTGAAAGCCTTGATCAAACTGCGACGCTTCATTGTGCGATCTCCATGAACGTTAAAGTTTTTTATGGTTGGCAGATGCGGACGACTGAAGGCTGTTTTGCAAGGGCTGTGCCCGGTCGGGTTTGGGCAGGAAAATGTCGTGTTAGAGCGCTTGCGCGTGGGCGGCATGCACCAGGAAGGAACGCGGATGGCGCGTCGGTGCATGCGTGCGCGCCAGATTGGGGCGCGATTTCATGGTCGTTATAAACCCACTGTGGGAGCGAGCTTGCTCGCGAAGAGGCCGTGTCTGCCAACATCATCGTTGAACGACACGCCGCACTTCGCGAGCAAGCTCGCTCCCACAATTTGATCTGTGTCTACTCAGCAGAATGGGCCGCGCAGGCACTTATAAAGACGAAGCCGATTCAGCCTGGCTGCCAAACCGCGACAGCAGCAGTCGATCCAGCAACCACACCACCACCAGCGAAGCTCCCACCAGCGGAAAAATTACCGCGAGTGCGAGCATGATCATCACGCCGGTTTTCCATTTCGGCAGGTCATGACGCAGCGGTGGCACACCGAACTTGCCCTGTGGCCGGCGCTTCCACCAGATCACCACGCCACTGACGGCGCTGAGCAGAATCATCAGGCAGATCAGCAGCACGACGATCTGGTTGAAGGTGCCGAACATCTTGCCTTCGTGCAGCATCACGCCGATTTCCGTGGCCCGTGCCACCGTGCCGTAATGCTCGAAACGCACGTCCGCGAGGACCTTACCGGTGTATTGATCGACATGCAGCGTGGCGTCATTGCGCGGGTCATCGGCGAACACGGCGATGGTGAACACGCCGGTGGCGGTGGTCGGCAGGGTGATGCTGTAGCCCGGCTCGACTTTGCGTTCAGTGGCGATGTTCTGCACATCTTGCAGGCTGATGCTCGGCGCGGCCGGGCCGGCAGGGGCGGCGCCGTGGGCCATGTGTTCGGCGTGGTCGCCGGACATCGGCATCGGCGTGTTTTCCATCGCCCATGGCACGGTCTGGCGGGTGGCGCTGTTGAGGCTGCGAGCCTCGACGTCGGAGGTCGGCACGTTTTCCCACATCGCTGCCGGGAACACGTTCCACACCTGCGCGTATTGCTTGCCCCAGAAACCGGTCCAGGTCATGCCGCTGAGCAGCATCACCAGCAGCAATGTCGCGCCCCAGAACCCGGTGACCGCGTGCAGATCACGCCACAACACGCGGCCGCGACTGTTCAGACGTGGCCACAGAATCCCCGCCGCCTGACCGCGCGGCCACCACAGGAAAACCCCCGACACCACCAGCACCACGCCCCAACCAGCGGCCATTTCGATGAGTCGGTCACCGACGGTGCCGATCATCAATTCGCCGTGGATGGCGCGGGCGATGGCTTGCAGATTCTGCTTGGCATCCTGTTCGCCGAGGATGTCGCCGTAATACGGATCGACGAACACGTTCAGCTCTTGCCCGGCATTGGTCACGACAAATTGCGCACTGCGTTCGGCGTTTACCGGTGGCAGGTATTGGGTGATCTGGCCTTGGGGGTAAGCGCTTTTGACCCGTTGCAGCAGGTCATCGGCAGGGACGGCGTGATGACCGGCCGGGACGTTGAGCAGGCTGCTGTACATCAGCGAATCGAGCTGGGGTTTGAACAGGTAAATGATGCCTGTCAACGCCAGCATCACCATGAACGGCGCGACGAACAATCCGGCATAAAAATGCCAACGCCAGGCCAGGTTGTAGAAATTCGGTTTGGGCTTTTGCATCACGTTTGCTCCGCTTGGCGAATCTTTTAGTTGTCTGCAATCCCTGTGGGAGCGAGCTTGCTCGCGAAAGCGTCATATCAGGCGACATCAATGTCGGCTGTAACGCCCCCTTCGCGAGCAAGCTCGCTCCCACAGGGTGGGTGTTGACTGTCAGAAACTCATGTCCACCTTGGTCCAGAGCGTACGCCCCGGCTCATTGATGGCTTGCGGGTCGTTGGCCGGGTAGCCGAAACCGGCGTTGCCCGCCAGGTTCAGGTGTTCGGCGTAAGCCTTGCCGAACAGGTTGTCGACGCCGCTGCTGACCTTCCAGTTTTTGTTGATCCGGTAGGCACCGTTGAGCGAGAACACGCCGAAGCCCGAACTCTTGTCGTAATCCTTGCCGACCACGTTGCCCTTGTTCTGGTCGATACGGTTTTGCGCGGCCACCACCCTCCACAGTGCGCCGGCGCTCCAGTTGTTTTCGCTATAGGTCAGGCCGAAGCGTGCGTCCAGCGGCGGCATTTGTGGCAGGGCCGAACCGTCGCTGCTGTTCTTGCCCCAGGCGTAGGCGAGGGTCGCATCGGCTTTCCAGTTTTCGGTGAGGTTGTACGCGGCGCCGAGTTCACCGCCCATGATTCGCGCGTCGATGTTCTCGGCGCGCGAAGTGCTCATGCCCATCATTCCCGGGGTGTAGTCGAAGAGGATGTAGTCGCGCACCACGCCGATGTACCCGGAGGCCCAGGCCTCAAGCTCGGCGCTCTTGTAGTTCACGCCGAAATCCAGCTGGGTGGTTTTTTCCGGTTTGATCGAGTCGAACGCATTGACCGAGCCGGCAGGCCCCGACTTCGGCGAAAACAGCTCCCAGTAATCCGGGAAGCGCTGTGCGTGGCCAATACCGGCGTAGAGCGTGGTCGGGCTGTCAGCCAAGTCGTGTTCGTAGCGGATGAAGCCGCTCGGCAACGTGTCTGCGCGGGTTTCATCGGCGGTTGGATTGGGCCGGGTCATCATTCCCGAACCAGTGGTCTGGCGATAATCCTTGGCCGAAGCGCGGTCAACGCGGGCGCCGGTGATCAGGCGATCACGGTCGGCGGCGTACCAGGTCATTTCGCTTAACACGCCATAGTTATGGAAGTCGGCGTCCTTGGTGTACGGCTGATCCTTATAGGTATTGATACCCATGCCGCCGCGCTTGCGATGCTCGTTGGTCTGCGCGTCGAGGCCGGTGATCAACTGAATATCAGCCCAGCGCCACGTCGCTTTGATTCGTGCGCCGAGGGTGCGGCGATCGACGTTGGACGCCATCGGCCCCGCCATCATGCCGGTGCCGGACGGTGTGCGCAGGGTGTAGTTGTCCATCACGTGGTCGGCGTAGTTGTAGTAGACCTGCGCCTCCAGCTTCTCCAGCACGTCGCTGATGTTGGACTTTTCGACGCGCAGGCCGAGGCTTTCACGCAGGAACTGCGAACCGTCCATGCCGCGTCCGGCGTAGCGGGCTTCGCCATCGCCTTTGCCTGCGGTGAGTTCGATCAAGGTGTCTGCGTCCGGGGTCCAGCCGACTGCAACGTCGCCGTTCCACTTGTCGTATCGTGAGGCAACGATGTCGTTGTTGCCGTCGCGGTAATCGTCGGAGTGCGCGGTGTTGCCGATCACCCGTACGTAGCCCAATGGCCCGCCGGCAGCGGCGTCGACGACTTTGTCGAAGCGTCCGTGGGAGCCGGCCAGAATGCTGGCGTTCACCCGCGTGCCGAGTTCGCCGAAGCTTTCCGGCTCACGGTCGAACAGCACGGTACCGGCTGAGGCACCAGGGCCGTAGAGCACGGTTTGCGGGCCTTTGATCACCGTGAGTTTGTCGTAGGTCTCCGGCGAGATGTACGAGGTCGGCGCGTCCATCCGGCCCGGGCATGCGCCGAGCATCATGCTGCCGTTGGTGAGGATGTTCAGGCGCGAACCGAACATGCCGCGCAGAACCGGATCGCCGTTGGTGCCGCCGTTGCGGACCAGCGCAAAGCCCGGAATGGTCTTCAGGTAATCGCCGCCATCGCTGGCCGGCACCGGTTGGCGCGGGTCTTTGGGGTTGGTGACGATGGTCAGCGGCGAACTTGGAGCAATCGCGGTAATCACTGTCGGACTCAGTTCTTCACGGTGATCGGTGTGATCATCGGCTGACACCAGCGGGGACAGCAGGACGCCGCAAAGGACGGCGATAGCGTGCCTGAAACGAATGCGCGATTCGTTCAAAGCAAAGGACGCCTGGGCAGAGCCCGAGCGGGGAACAGCAGAAAACCTGGACATGACAATTTCCATCAAACAGTCGTAAACGACACGGCCGGCAGCCTGAAGCTGTCTTCTCAACCGTGTGCAATCAGCGGTGGGTGTTTACGCTGTGACGGGCGGGGCGCGGGTGCGGGCGCCGGGGAAGAAGGTTTGCCGGGCGTGGCCCAGGCGTGGGGACGGTGAGGTGAAGGTGTTCAACTGCGGGATATTGAAGGCAGCGAAATCGCCGCCGCCAGTCAGTGCCGGGCAATTGAACAGCAGACTGCAATAGCCGCATTTTTCCCACAGCACATGCTGCGAGGATTGTGGCGGGCAATGGTCGGCGGAGGGGTTTGCACCATGCCCGGAGTGATCCATGCCGGGCATGTCCATCGACATGTCCATGCTCATTGGCGTGGATGTCGAGGCGTGCTGACCCATCGGCATCGACTGAGAAATCAGTGGGCCGATGAAGATCATCAACATGGCGAACAGGGCGATCCAACTACCGTGCTGACGGCGGTTGTCGATGGACCTGGCGCGAGGCGGGCGCATGGGTGCGATCAGCCGGGCTGATTACTGAGCGTGCGCGTGAGCCTTTGTATCTTCAGGCGGTTTTTTCTGCACGGCGACTTCGACGGTGACGTCCCCGGCTTTCTCGAAATGCATCGTCAGCGGGAAGCGTTTGCCGTCGCTGAGCAGGCTGCGGTCCGTCGGGTTGAGCAGCATTACGTGATAGGCCATCGGCGCGAAGGTCACGTTGCCGCCGGCAGGAATATCGACGCTCGGCACCTGCTGCATCTTCATCAGATCGCCCTGCATCACATGCTCATGCAGTTGTGCTTCGGGAGCGATCGGCGAGTCGACGCTGAGCAAGCGGTCGGCGGTTTTGCCGGTGTTGTGGATCACGAAATATGCCGCAACCGTGGGGGCATTGGGCGGTAGCTCCTGTGACCACGGGTGGGCAATTTCCAGTTCGCCGGCCTTGTATTCGTGGGCATGGGCGAAGCACGCAGGCGCCAGCAGCGCAGCGATGACGATGAATTTGTTCAACATGGCAGTTCTCCAGAACGATTTGAAACGCAGATTAATTGCGCGAACAAATCAAACCAGAGGGGAGGCGCGGGGGTTCAGGCTCGGCCATTGCTGACGCGGTGTGGGGGCTTGCAATGAGGCGGGCGCCACACTGCGATTGCTTTCGAAACGTGCGAAATACAGCTGCGGCGTATGCCCCGGCAGCGCCACCAGCGGCGCTGAGCCCGAGCAACACCAGCAATGCTGCATGTTGGAATGGGTGTCGTTGGGCGGGGCTTGCTGATCTGTGGTGCCGATGTTGATCGCCACCATTTTCGTCCCGCTGCCGGTACAGAAACTGCTCCACAACAATTGCTCGGCCGGTGAATTGGCCGCCTGCGCCATCGCTCCCGTCATCGGCATGGCGAGCATGTTGAACAGCACTGCAAAGCAGGCGATCCAGGCAAATGCGAGCCGTTGTCGGTTCATGGGACAGATCCATTGGGTGGGCGATCAGGCGTGGCTATTTAGCCTGATCAGGACCGATAAGTAAAAAAGCGTCGTGCGGTTTGGTGTCGCAGAGACCTTATCAACCAGTCGCTTAGCTCACTGGTACTGCATGAACCTCCATATCTACACCCAGCGTAGCTCGAATTACCGAAAATATTTTGGCCAGGTTGTCCATGCTCGGATTGCCTTTGGCTGACAGCATTCGATGCAGACTTTTGCTGGGCTTTTCAGTTTCCCTTGCAAGTTCTTCGAATCCGACAGTTGCATTGACAAGATCGCGCAAAATGATTCTGGCCACCTCTGGCTCGCCATTCAGAAACAGCGTTGCAGCCTCGTCCAGTAATGCCTGGGCAAATTCGGGGTCACGTTGGGCACGCTCTGCAATTGTATGTTTGTAGCTCCGAGTGAGCGCCATCAAATTACCTCCGGTTCTGTTCAGCTTTCTTTCGGATTCGAAATTCGGCTATCAGTGCTTTCACCTGTTTGATGTCCTGCTTCTGCGTGGATTTGTCTCCTCCACCGAACAAGATGATCAGTCGTTTGCCCTCTTGTACCAGATAGATTCTGTACCCGGATCCCCAGTTGATTCTGTATTCACCGAGGCCATCAAACCACTTGATATTGGAGGTGTTGCCCATTTCCAACCGTGCCAAGGCAGTGGAAACTCTTGCTGCGGCCTGCACGCTCAAAGTGGAAATCCAACGGCCAAACGGGCTTGAATCGTCTTCTTGTAGATATTCTTCGAGTGTGATCACAGTCGGCCCTGAAGGTAACAAATAGGTTACTTATCATGCAAGCCGTGGATCTTGCCTCAGGAAGTGAACGTCTCCAATTCAACAAGTGTTTCTTGAAGCGTCCAAAACTCCCGATCAACCCCCGGCAACCCCGGCCGCTTCAACACAATCACCGGCACCCCACGCTCCCGCGCCACTTCCAGCTTCGGCTCGGTCGCGGTGCTGCCGCTGTTCTTACTGATCAGCACATCAATCTGCCGCCGCTCGAACAGCGCCCGTTCATCCTCAAGCACAAACGGCCCACGTGCACCGATCACTTCGCAGCGTTCGTTGCCGGGATAAACGTCGAGGGCGCGCAGGGTCCAGAATTGTTCGGCGGGGATTTCGTCGAGGTGCTGCAACGGTTCGCGGCCCAATGTGAACAGTGGGCGGCGAAACGGCTTGAGGGCGTCGATCAGTTCGGCCCAGTTGCTGACTTCGCGCCAGTCATCGCCCGGCTGCGGTTGCCACGCCGGACGGCGCAAGGCCCAGCAGGGGATGCCGGTCTGTTGCGCGGCGGTGGCGGCGTTCTGGCTGATTTGTGCGGCGTAGGGATGGGTGGCGTCAAACAGCAGATCAACACCTTCGTCACGAATGAATTGCGCCAGACCTTCGGCACCACCATAGCCACCGACGCGCACCTGACAGCTCAGGTCGGTCGGCACACGACCCACCCCGGCCAGGCTGTAGATGTGTGGCGGGCCCAGGGTGCGAGCAATCGCCAGCGCCTCAGTCACGCCGCCCAGCAGCAGAATCCTTTTCATGCAAAACCTCCGGCATGGCCAACGACGCCGCCCTGACGATCAATCGCAAACACCTCGACCTGCACCTGCGCCGGCACCACGCTGCGGGCGAAATTCAAGGCGTGGCGACAGACTTCATCGCCCAGTGCGATCCCCATTGCACTGGCCATTGCCAGCGCCTGCTGGCTGGTATTCGCCTCACGAATGCCCTGCTGCAAATTCTTGTCAGCACCGATCGCAGCCGCCCATTCGGCCAGTTGTGGCAGGTCGATGCTGGAATGGCGCGAGTGCAGGTCCATGTGCCCCGCGGCCAGTTTGCTGATTTTGCCGAAACCGCCGCACAGGCTGAGTTTATCCACCGGTACTTTGCGCAAATGCTTGAGTACGGCGCCGACGAAATCGCCCATTTCGATCAGGGCGATTTCCGGCAGGTTGTAAACCCGGCGCATGGTGTCTTCGCTGGCGTTGCCCGTGCAGGCGGCGATGTGCAGATAGCCGTTGGTCTTGGCGACGTCGATGCCTTGATGAATCGAGGCGATGTACGCCGCGCAGGAAAACGGCCGGACGATGCCGCTGGTGCCGAGGATCGACAAGCCTCCGAGAATCCCCAGACGCGGGTTCATGGTTTTCAGCGCGAGGGCTTCGCCACCCTCGACGTTGACGGTGACCTCGAAGCCGCCGGCATAACCGGTCTCGGCCGCGAGCAGGCTCAAGTGGTCGCTGATCATTTTGCGCGGCACCGGGTTGATCGCCGGTTCGCCCACGGCCAGCACCAGTCCCGGGCGGGTCACCGTGCCAACGCCCGCACCGGCATTGAAGCGAATCCCCGGTTCGGCCAGCAGCCGCACTCGCGAATAGAGCAAGGCGCCGTGGGTCACGTCCGGGTCATCGCCGGCGTCCTTGATCGTTCCGGCTTCAGCGCCGTCGTCGATCAATCGGCAGAACTCCAGACGCATCTGCACCTGTTTGCCCTTGGGCAAGACGATCTGCACGGCATCGGCGTAAATTCCGCCGAGCAGTAGACGTGCGGCGGCGAGGCTGGTGGCGGTGGCGCAGCTGCCCGTGGTCAGGCCGCTGCGCAGGGGCGCAGGTTGTTCGGCGGTTTCGTCACGCATCGAAAGGTTTGACCAGATCGAGCAGGGTGATCGGCAACGCCTGGCGCCAAGTGTCGAACTCGCCGAGCGGTTGCGCCTGAGCGACATGAATGCGCGTCAGTTCGCCGCCGTAGCGTTCGCGCCAGTGCATCAGGGTGACTTCGCTTTGCAGGGTCACCGCGTTGGCGACCAGTCGGCCGCCGGGTTTGAGTTGTTCCCAGCAGGTTTCAAACACGCCTTCGCGGGTCACGCCACCGCCGATGAAAATTGCGTCCGGACGCTCCAGGCCCACCAATGCCAGCGGTGCTTTGCCGCGAATCAATTGCAGCCCCGGCACACCCAGCGCGTCGCGGTTGTGTTCGATCAATTGCTGACGGCCGTCATCGGCTTCGACCGCCAACGTCCGGCAGCTTGGGTGAGCACGCATCCACTCTATACCGATCGAGCCACTGCCCGCGCCGACGTCCCACAGCAGTTCGCCGGGTGTCGGCGCGAGGCGGGCGAGGGTGATCGCGCGCACGTCGCGTTTGGTCAGTTGGCCGTCATGCTGGAATGCCGAGTCGGGTAGGCCGGCGAGACGCGACAGTCGCGGAGTGTCAGCGTTGGCGCGGCATTCGATGGCGATCACATTCAGATCGGCAATCGGCGGGTCGCGCCAGTCATTGGCGCTGCCGTCGATGCGCCGCTCAGCGTCGCCGCCCAGATGCTCCAGCACGCTGATGCGACTCGAACCGAAACCGCGCTCACGCAACAATTGCGCGACTGCCGCCGGGCTCTGTCCGTCATTGCTCAGCAGCAACAGGCGCACGCCGCTGAACAGCTGCGCATTGAGCGCCACCAGTGGTCGGGCGACCAGCGACAGCGTCACGACATCTTGCAACGGCCAGCCGAGGCGGGCAGCCGCCAGTGAGCAGGAGGACGGCGCAGGCAGGATCAGCATCTCGTCGCTTGGCAGTTGCCGCGCAAGGCTGGCGCCGACGCCGTAGAACATTGGGTCACCGCTGGCCAGTACACAAACCGCGGCACCGCGCTGCTCGAGCACCGGCGCCAACGAAAATGGACTCGGCCACAACTGCCGCTCGCCGCCAATGCACACCGGCAACAAGTCCAGTTGGCGCTGGCCGCCGACGATCCGCGAGGCGCCCATCAGGGCACGCCGGGCGTTTTTGCCCAGGCCCTTGAAGCCGTCTTCACCGATTCCCACAACCGTCAGCCAGGGTGACATCTATATTCCTCTAAACATGCCGTTCCGACGGGCAGACTTTTCATGCCACCGGACAAAGCAGGCATAATACCGCGCCTTCGCCCGCGAAGCGCCTTTCCCACGCAGCCGGTCAGCCCCTTGAACGAACGCCCGATGTCCACCGCTTTACGCCCCTCGGCCTGTCCGGGGTTGCTGCGTACCGTCCAGGCATTGGACGGTGGCATCTGCCGGATCAAGCTCAATGGCGGTTCAATCAGCGCCGATCAGGCTGATGCGGTGGCCAATGCCGCCGAACAGTTCGCTGGCGGGGCGATTGAGGCGACCAATCGCGCCAATCTGCAAATCCGTGGCATCGGCCAGCAATCCGCTGCCCTTATTGACGGTTTGCTGGCCGCCGGACTCGGGCCACGCACCGCCGCAGGCGATGATGTGCGCAATCTGATGCTCAGCCCAACCGCCGGGATCGACCGCCAGATGCGCTTCGACACCCGCGCACTCGCCGAGCAGATCATTGACACGCTGCAAAGCCATCCACGTTTCCACGAGTTGAGCGCCAAGTTCGCCGTGCAACTCGATGGCGGTGAAGCGCTGGCAATGCTCGAACATCCGCATGACCTGTGGTTGTCGGCGTTCGAGCGCGATGGCGAAACGTTGCTGGCGTTTGGTCTGGCCGGGTGCCCGACGGATCGCGCAGTCGGCGCGGTGGCGCTGGAAAACGGTCATGCGCTGGTGGTCGCGGTGCTGGAGTTGTTTCTCGAACTGGCGCGCCCCGAGCAAACGCGCATGCGCCATTTGCTCGATGAACTGCCGATGCTGGCATTTCTCGAACAACTCAGAACGCGCCTGCCGATCAAAGCGATCAGCGGTTGGCAACGCCTGTCAGCAGCGGACGATTTGCACATCGGCGTTCACCCGCAAGACATGGATGACCTTGTCTACGTCGGCGCGGTGCCGCCACTCGGTCGCCTCGATCCGACGATGCTGCGCGGTGCCGCGCAACTGGCTCGCCAGTTCGGCGATGGCAGCCTGCGTTTCACCCCATGGCAAAGCCTACTGCTGCCGAACGTGAAAGCGAGTGACGCAGCCCAAGTGCTTGAAGCCCTGCAACCGCTGAACCTGCTGATCCGGCCCGATACGCCGTTGTCGCGGCTGATCGCCTGCACCGGCGCCAACGGCTGCGGCAAAGGCCTGGCCGACACTAAAGGCGATGCCCGTCGGCTGGCGACGCTGTTGCCACAGGCGCAAAGCGTGCACCTGTCCGGTTGCACGCGTTCGTGCGCCGCCGCGCACTGTGCCCCGGCGACCTTGCTGGCCGTCAGTGCCGGTCATTACGACCTCTATTTTCGCGATGCAGCACAGCCGGGTTTCGGCACGCTGCACGCACGCAACCTTACTATTGAAGCGGCCGCGGCACTCCTTATCGATGCTTGCCCGACGCCCGCTCCCGGAGCCCCCTTGATGCTTGATTACATCCGCGACGGTCAGGAGATCTATCGCAACTCCTTCGCGATCATTCGCAGCGAGGCCAATCTGGCGCGCATCCCCGCCGATCTGGAAAAACTCGCGGTGCGGGTGATCCACGCCTGCGGCATGGTCGAGGCCATCGACGGTCTGCAATTCTCTGAGGGTGCGGGCAAGGCCGGGCGCGAAGCGCTGGCCGCGGGTGCGCCGATCCTTTGCGATGCGCGAATGGTCTCCGAAGGCGTGACCCGCGCGCGATTGCCGGCCAACAACGAAGTGATCTGCACCCTGCGCGACGACAGCGTGCCGGAGTTGGCGCGTGAACTGGGCAACACCCGTTCCGCCGCCGCGCTGGAGCTGTGGCGTCCGCATCTGGAAGGCAGCGTCGTGGTGATCGGCAACGCGCCGACCGCGCTGTTCTATCTGCTGGAAATGCTTGATGCCGGCGCACCGAAACCGGCGCTGATTCTCGGCTTCCCGGTGGGCTTCGTCGGCGCCGCAGAATCGAAAGCGGCGCTGGCCGCCGACAGCCGTGGCGTGCCGTTTGTGATCATGCAAGGTCGACTCGGCGGCAGCGCCATGGCGGCCGCGGCGGTCAACGCCCTCGCCACGGAGATCGAATGATGCAGGCCAAAGGACGTTTGATTGGCCTGGGCGTTGGCCCCGGGGATCCGGAACTGATTACCGTCAAGGCTTTGCGTTTGCTGCGCGAATCGCCGGTGGTGGCGTACTTCGTGGCCAAGGGCAAGAAGGGCAACGCTTTCGGCATCATCGAAGCGCACCTGCAGGCCGCGCAAAACCTGCTGCCGCTGGTGTACCCGGTGACTACCGAAGCGCTGCCGGCGCCGCTGTCGTATGAACAGGTGATCAGTGATTTTTACGACGAAGCCGCCGAGACAATTGCCGCGCATCTGGATGCCGGTCGTGACGTGGCGGTGATCTGCGAAGGCGATCCGTTCTTCTACGGCTCCTACATGTATCTGCATGATCGACTCTCCACTCGTTACGAAGCGCAAGTGGTGCCGGGCGTGTGCTCGATGCTCGGTGGCGCGTCGGTGCTGGGTGCGCCGTTGGTGTATCGCAATCAGAGTCTGTCGGTGCTTTCCGGCGTGTTGCCCCATGAAGAACTGAAGCGACGTCTGGCGGATGCCGACGCGGCAGTGATCATGAAACTGGGGCGCAATTTCCACAAAGTGCGACAAGTGCTGGAAGAACTCGGCCTAGCCGGGCGGGCGCTGTACGTCGAGCGCGCGACCATGGCCAATCAGAAGATCGTGCCGATTGATCAGGTCGAGCCCATGTCGTCGCCGTACTTCTCGCTGATCATCGTACCCGGCGAACGGTGGCAAGGCTGATGACTCCCTCCACTCCCGCGATTGTCATTCTCGGTCAGGGCAGCCTGGCCACGGCCCGGCGCATTCAACAGGTGTATCCGACAGCGCAGATCTACGGCCTCGCCGGGCGTGTTGAAGGTGCTGACCGTACCTATCAGGAATTCGGAGCAACTCTGCGCGAGTTGTATCAGCAGGACACGCCGATCATCGCCCTGTGCGCGGCCGGCATTGTCATCCGCACGCTGGCGTCGCTGTTGCTGGAGAAAGGCGCCGAGCCTGCGGTACTCGCCGTCGCCGAAGACGGCAGCGCCGTGGTGCCGCTGCTCGGCGGCCTCGGCGGGGTGAATGTCATGGCGCGGGAAATCGCTGCCGGGCTGCAAGTCGCGGCGGCGATCACCACCAGCGGCGAGTTGCGCTTTGGCACCTGCCTGCTCAACCCACCGAGCGGCTACGCGCTGGCGGATCTGGAACTGGGCAAGCGTTTTGTTTCCGATCTGCTGGCCGGGCACAGCGTACGCATCGAAGGCGCGGCGCCGTGGCTCGATCAGGCGCAATTGCTGGAAGATCCGCAGGCGCAGCGCTCGATTCATGTCGGCAGTGCCGAGCGTGCGGCGAGTGCCAATGAGTTGCTGATCTATCCGCGCAGTGTTGCGGTGGCGGTCAGCGCTGACGTGGCGGATTTGCCGAATGTGATTCGCGCAGCGTTGCAGCAGGCCAACGTCGCGGTGCAGGCACTGGCGTGTCTGCTGGCAGCGGATACCGCGATGGCTTCGACTGATCTGCGCGAAGCAGCACTGGAGTTGGGTGTGGCGTTGCGCTTTGTCACGGCGCAAAGCGACATCGGCGCACTGGCGCGGCTTGCGCTGCCGGCAGCCAGGATCGTTGAGGCGAACGGTTTGGCCATCGCTATCGCCGAACAGCCACTGGACGTCGCGCACATCGGTCGCCCGCGCGGTCGCCTCGCGGTGATCGGCCTCGGCCCCGGCGCTGCCGAACTGATGGTGCCGGCGGTGAAAGCCGAACTGGCTCGCGCCACCGACGTACTCGGTTACGAAACCTACGTACGCATGGCCGGCCCGTTTCGCGACGATCAAGTACAGCACTGCACCGACAACCGCGAAGAAATGCAGCGTGCCCGCCACGCTTTCAGACTGGCGGCCGAGGGCCGTTCGGTGATCGTCGTTTCGTCCGGCGATCCGGGCGTATTCGCCATGGCGGCGGCGGTGCTCGAAGCGTTGCACGAGTCCGCTGATCCGGCGTGGCACAGCGTCGATCTGGAAATCCTTCCGGGCGTCTCGGCGTCCCTCGCCACCGCTGCCCAGGCCGGTGCGCCACTAGGCCATGACTTTTGTGTGATGTCGCTGTCGGACAACCTCAAACCGTGGTCAATCATCGAGAAACGTCTCGATCTGGCCGCGCAAGCTGATCTGGCGCTGGCGTTCTACAACCCGATCTCCCGCGCCCGTCCGTGGCAATTGGGTCGGGCGCTGGAAATCGTCGCGCAACATCGCACAGCGCAAACCCCGGTGGTGCTGGGACGTGACATCGGCCGACCGGGCCAGACCCTGCGCACCACGACCCTCGGCGCTTTAACGCCGGATCAAGTGGACATGCGCACCATGGTGTTGATCGGTTCTTCCACTACTTGCACTTTTGCCCGCGCCAGCGGGGGGGAATGGGTTTATACGCCTCGTTGGTATGGTGAAAAGCCGATCGCTTGAAAATTCGCCCGTTGATCACAAAGGTAAGTTGTAAGTAACTTCAAGTCGACGTGACATCGAGTAAATACTTTCGTGTTTAAAGTGCGATAGCCAAAACAAGGCCGCGACTCTTTCGGGTTCGCGGCCTTGTGCGTTTGCAGGCAATACAATCCCGGGCGAACTTGTTGCTTGATCATGCAGTCATGCAGTTCGAGTGTTGTTCAATGTTTCGCGTGACACTGGTTGATTTTTTTCATATTTGAGCACTCCTTAATTAAGCAATAGTTTTGTTTGACGGATTAACTGTTGAATCAAGGATGATGCTGATGGGTACTATGGGAAGTTATGCAGGTAAGAATGGGTTTGTTTCAGCGGAAGATTTTTCAATATTGCAACTGGCGTTGATCGAGTTTTCCGATTCTGCGGAATACGCATTGCTGGTTGCACATTATGAGGCTGCCAATCGAACAACCGAAATGGCCGATAAGCTGCTGGCGGTGAAGTTATTTCAGGAAAAGCTTGGTTCAATGCTGAGCCGCAGCAGGCCATCCGCCCCCGTGGCGATCAATCGGATTCAAGCCGGTTTGAGTCAGTATGTCGCGAGGCTGTCGGCGACGGTGGACATGCTAAAGGGCGTTGCCACACCCGTGCCGAAAATCATGCACTTTGTCTGGGTGGGAGGCGGTGAAATCGGCGGTATCCAGCGTGACTACATGAACATCTGGCGCGAGGTGCTGAAGTCTCAAGAGTACAAGTTCAATCTCTGGTACGACAGCGATGCAATGCTGGCTCATGAAATGAATCGGGTGATTCTCGACAGTGCACGAGTTGATGCGATGGAGTCGGGAGGCGACAAGGTCACCAAGTCCAGCCAGTTGTCGCAATTGATCGAGGACCGCGCGCGGGTGTTAAAACATCAGATGTTCGCGTACATCGAACAACCACAATGGCGCGGTAGTGCAGATGATGCGCGTATTGACCTGATGGTCCGCGCCTACGGCAAGGATCGAGCGACGCTCGAAGCCCTTCGGCAACGGCGCCTGGAAATGCATTTGGCAATGGCCGGTGCGGACCTGCAGTTGCGAGATGTTCGCCGGGAGTTCGCCGGGCACTTTTTACAGGATGTCTATCAGCGCGAAGTAGCCATGCGCGGCAACTTTGCTGCGGCGAGCGATGTTGTGCGGTTGCAGGCCGTGCATCTGGAGGGTGGCCGTTACAGTGACATGGATTACTTGCCACCGTTGGCCAACAATTTGGGGGGGGTGGACATCAGTGATTTTGAAGTGGATCAGCGGTTGTGGGTTCTGAAACTTTTACTGGATCATAACGAAGCGTTGATGCCGAGTCGTGATGCACTTCACTACAATGACATGAACGGAAAAAATCCTGTTCAGTATGCAGAGGCATTAACCACATTCGCGCGTAGCAAACCCGCCCTTCATGAAATCTTCGTTGCATCGCAAGAACATTCGGCCCCGCTAAGCGCACTCCGCCTGGGAGCGGCCTATGGCAGTTTGACGAGTGCAGAAGTGAATGCGCACTTCCTGGCTCATTCGGGCAGTGCCATGACCATGGCTTACATGCAGATTATCCGGGCGAATTATGACGTTCTCCAAGAAGTGGAGCGGCGTTTGCTCGCTACCGGAATCAGTACAGCGGATGAAAAACGTTTTTATGTTGTGATCCAAGACGTGGTCAGTGAAATTCGGGCCCAAGGCAGGCTACCTGATTCAGATCTCCATGGTCCGGCGTCAAAGCTTATCGCGGCCATTGGCACCTATTATCAGGACGGCATTCGCATCGGTGCGCGAGGCACAATCAACATGACCGGTCCCGGTGCTGCAGTTGCGGGGCTGACCAAGTACATCGAGCAGCAACTAATGCCTGATCAGATTGATCAGATTCGTAATCACCTGAAGTTGCTCGAGGGTTATAACGATGTCACGGAAGAGGAAAGGATCTCCGGCTGGACTGTCAACGACAATCCCGAGGAATGGTTGGCCAAAGAGCGGGAAAAATGGCAAACCGGAAAACTAAAATCGCGTTACGCCGGCCAGTTGGCAGAGCTGCTGAAACAACAAACCCTGACGTTCAAGCAAGGCTGGCCGGTGATTGAAGGCAAACCGGTGTTGTTGACTTCGGTATTGCAGAAATTGATGGATGATTTGGGTGAACCGTTCATCCGCGTAATGAAGGACAAGTTGAGCGGTGATTTCACCTTTGACACAGCCTTCTCCATAGATTTTGAATCTCGTCAGCAAATCATCGCGCAACACGACAGCCAGATTCCAACATCCCATGGCGTCGAGTCCACCAGCAATCTTAATGAACTGTTCACCCTCGTCGCCCACGGCTCGCTGAGTGCGGAACACTTGAGCCCAATGCTGCGCGTGATACTGGGCGGCATCTTCGGCGCTGCAAGCCTGGATGATGCGGGGTTCGCCGACGCGTGGCAGCAGGTATCGAATATCGCCCGGGAAACCACGGAAGCCGGTGTGTTCGCCCGCTACAACGCCATCGAAAACGCGCTGCGTCAGCGACAGTCACCTGTTGGCGAAACCGGCCCGGCGCAGCGGGGACAGCCTGACACGCGCACCTCGCGTGAGCTCAAGGTGTTCGCTTTGACCGAACCCTTGACGCTCAATGGCTGGCGTGAGCGGGTCGAGCAAATCAACCGCACCGCGCAACGTGAATATCACATGCATATCCTCCAGCGCGGCGGGCAGGTGCGTGACTTGTTCTTCAACGTCGGGGCCATTTCCGCCCGGCAGATGCCGCAGGATTTGCTGATGCGCACGATGGGTGATCCGGGCCGGCGCTGCTATCCGTTGGCGCTGCTGACGGCGTCGGCCCTGGCACTTGGCGAGCAGGCCGAGCGTGCACTGATTGGGCGTGTGGCCAATGCCGGCAAGACACCGGCTGAGGCTGATTCACGGGCGTTGCTGCTGGCGCTGGATGAGCTGCATCAAAAACCCGCAACCGATTTCGGACACGCGCGTGGCATGCACGGGCTTGAGGGCGTCGCGCAAATGCTGGACGCGAAGACGGCTCCCGCCGTGATGCTGCTCGATACCGGCGATCATGCGCTGTTGGTGGCTAAGGTCATGCAGGGTGATACGCCAGCTTTTCGTTTTTATGACCCCAACTTTGCGATTTTTGGCTTCGCCGGGGTGCAAGAACTGACGCTGGGCATGGCGCTCTACTTGAGTGCTGGGCATGGCGCAATGGCCAAACTCTACGGTCTGGGCGACATCGCCAAAGCACAGTTCAATGTGATCGAACTGAACACCACGAAGGTTGCCGGCACGCTGCTTTCTTCGAATCTGCGGCTCGACAGTTTTCTGCAAAGTGAGGCGATTACGGATGTTCGAGGTGTTTCGGTCTGGGAGCAACAAGCGCTCGGACGCACCCGCTCCTTGAATGAAAACGCTCGAATGGGCGCCGGTCTGGCGCAGCTGGATGCGCGCTACTGGACGCAGGAATTTGTTCAGGCCACCGACCTTTTGCGCGCCGAGCACAAACTGGGACGTGAATATCTGCCGTTGCTGGACACCGTCGAGAAAAACCCGGAGTCGGGTTATTCGCTGACCATGGTCGACGCCCGAAATCCACAGAACACGATTAGGTTCTCTACCACCGATGCGCGGTTCAGCAAGATCAAACATCACCTTCAACGGCTGGTGAAAACCATGGCCGGCGAGTCAACCCACGCCGGTGAAGCCGATGGCGGCAGTCGCCTGAGTTTTGCCTTTGCGATCCAGACGCTGATCACCGAAATGCGCCAACGTGATTACCAGGACGATGAAGGACAGGCGCCGGGATTGGCGATTGCCCTTCAGGTTCAGGTGTATGTGAACTATGCCCAACTGAGTTTTGGTGTGGTCAGCGATGCCGTGCAGATCGTCAGGCTGGTGCAACAGGTGTCGGCGGCCGAGCAGGCGTTGAAACAGACTTCGGTTTCGGGACGGCTGGTCGGTCGTGCTGCCACTGGCGTCGGTTTTGTATTCTCCCTGGCTAACATCGGGTTTGATATTTACAACCTGTCGATTGCCGAAAACCATGAGCAGCGCTCACGGTTTTCCACCTCGCTGGCCTTCAACGTGGCGGCGCTGGGGCTGGATATCGTCGCGCTGGCGGCGGGTGGCGTTGTCGGCGGGGCGGCGGCTTTTCTTTCTGTACCCCTGCTCGGTATCGGCATCGGCGTGACGGCCATCGCCAGCAATCTTGGACAGATCAGGGACAAGGCCACGGCCATCGGCAATCATCTGCGCGAGATTCAGAATGCTTACAGCCCCGGCGCTTACACGTTCGAACATGGGGTTCTGCAGTTTCCGGCCGAGGCGGTCATCACCGGCCTTGATCTGCAAGACAATGAAGTGCGGTTCAACAGCCAGAGCTTTTACCCCTCCGATGGTGGTCCTCTGGAATTACCGCAATCCACCGCTGCCGCGGCGCAATTGCACCGCGCCATCAACATTCGGGAAGCGTTGGAGTTGCCCGCTGTCATGACGCTCGACAAAGGCCAGGCCGGCGGTCGTCATACGGTTGTACTGCCGTGTACGCCGATCTGCTTTTACGGATACGAATATCAACTGGGCGGAACCGGGCACAAGTACGAGCCAAAGCCTGGAGAGGTGGTTGCGCCGCGCACGGGCAGCGAGGCTCCCGGGCCGCATTGGTATTCATACCTTTCGCCTATTGCCGCGGGCATTGAAGCGATTGTGGACAGCTTTAATGATGGCATTTACACCCGCTATCCACAGTTACGTAACAGTGCGGCGGACAGGCTGGAATATGACGAGCACGGTAACCGACGGTTTTACTTGCACAGCACGCCATCGTTCACACACATCCTCTACAAACTGCTCCCGTTCCATAAACCGACGCACATAGAGGTGCAACTGGATGAGCATGTCCGTCAGTTGGTCGTCCCGCAGATGCCGAAGGAATGGAACCAATGCGTTTCCTACGAAATCGTCAGCCGTTCTCCCGGCTCCCGTCAGCTCTGGCTGACGCCGGGGCTCGTTGCGGTTTCCCTGCGTAGTTACGCGGCAACGCAATGGATACTTCATACACCGTGGGCCAGCGAAAAAAGTGTTCGCTTTGACGACGCTTCGCTCACTGTCGACGGGATTCGCATCGAAGGTCAGGTGGACTTCATCGAGCTGGTCAACGGTGAGTTGTTCCGTCTCGACTGGAAAACCGAGCGGCTGATGCTGGTGTCAATCACGCTGGAACATCCAATTGCGCAGGCAACTGCGTCGACGTGGGGAGTTTCGATTGGCAAAGAAACGTCACAGGCAACCGTGCTGGCTCGCATTCGAACGCTGGCGGCGGAGCAGCGCATCGCCGCCGCTTATGTACCGTTGAACAAGTTCAGGGTGCCGCTGAGCCCGGCAAACCAAGCAGTGTTTGTCACGGCTTACTATGACGTGGCACACGCCCGCTTGCTCTATGCGCGCAACCTGCCTACAAAAATCAATGACGGCGTGCTACTGGGGGCGGTCAACGCCAGGCATGCCTGGTTTTACCACCCCGAGCATGCGACGGTCTGGCGCGTCGACGCGATCACAGGCACGGTCAACTACCGCTACCGGCTGATGAATCCTGCCAGTGGTTCAAGGATTGTTGGCTGTGAACAGGCTGGAGGCGGGTTGCGTGTCCGGCAAACGATGCTTGAAGTCGACAGCGGCGTAGAGACTGGTTTTGAATACTGGCTGAATGAAACTTCGGTAGTGCTCGACTGCATCAACACGTCGGCTGCCAAGGGGGATTACACGCAGCCTCGGTCGGCGAATTACTGGCGCTCGTTGCTTGATCGCTTCAACACGCCGCGTGACTATGCCGATAGCACACACAACATAGCTCCGGATCTGGCTATATGGAGGCCGCAAAAGTTTGTTCAGATACGCAGTCATGTCCAACAAACGCTGCAAGATCTGGGCTGGGTCAGTCTGGCAAAGCGTGTGTACTTCCCTTTAAACCGCGCCAGTGGTCTTGATCTGGATACGGTGATGCTGGTCTGGAATGAAGGTCTGGGCAATCTCCCGCTGTTCTACAGCAAAAGTGCCGGGCTGCTGCAGCGTGGTGCTGATACGGATGGCGCGCAAGTCATTGCCAGCGACGTCATTGATGTCAGCAAATTCGCTCAGCGTTACATTGCTACCCGAGAAGACGGTCTGTTGTTTGAGGTCGACAAGCAGGGCGAGATGACGTTTGTGGGTGTCGGGACGCACTGGTTGCACAGGCATACGGATTGGCTCGCCGCTTTACCGGCACTTGCTGAAACGTGGGGCGCTGCGCCGTTTTCGATCATCGGGCTGGGCAATGTCAATGGCACACATTCACTGGCGGCGTGGTGCATCGGCGGCAACGTCTTGCTGGCCAATATTGCTGCTGACCAGGAACTGGAGCTGGTTGGACTGACAACTGACAAACAGGCGGCGTGGCTGCTGGATGTCTGGGGGCGACTCTATCGCCAGCCCCTGATGGATATCGAGGCATTGCGCCAGGCGTTTGCCGATGGCAGTCGCCTGTTGTATACGGAGCATTTGCCAAACGCGCAAAAGGTCTGGTCGCAATGGTCATTCGTCCATGTGCTGCCGAGTGGCCAAGGCCTGCTCGGACAAACCCGCGAAGGCGTGAATTTGCAACTGGTTGATCACCAGCCTGCACGTATTGTCAGTCTTGAAAATCGATGGTCGGACGTTGCCGGGCAACGTCCCGAACAATTGCAGGAGCGCTTGCGAGAACTGTTGAGCCGGCAAAACCATGCGCCATTCCTGCAAATCAAAAATCATGCGGATCGCTACACGTATTACGTGTCGGAACTGGATCGGCTATTCGATGTTTCCGGTCGCGCGGATGGCCAGTGGGCTGTGTTTCTGGGGGCTCGGGGCGAGTCGGTGCCATTGCTGTTCGATCCGGTGGAAGGCTTGCTCTTCAGCCGTGGCGCGGCGCCGGACATCTGGCTGTCGGGCAGTTACGCCCAACGCGAAGGGGAGGTGCTGTCGCTTGAGGTGAGGGGTGAGGTCAGGGACCTGATGGCGATGCTGCCGGACGGAGTCAACACGTTGGTTCTGGCTTTCGGTGCGCATACGTCGAGCTACCGTGTCTCGGATGAAGCGTGGCAGCGGCTGGACTGCATCGTGGTCGATAGCCGGCGACCATCGGCCACGCAAGCCGCCGTCGAGGGCACACTGGTCCTGGACATGGCCGGCAATGAGCGCCTGCTGATGTCGCAGGTTGATGGGCAACTGGTGTTCACTGATCCGGACAATGCGCACAGTCTGATCGTGCGTGATGTCATGCCCGAAGAGGGTGAGCCAGGCATACCGATGCAGATCAGCGTCAGAGTAGAAGACGAGCACTGCACATTCCCGGTCGAGCAATGGTTGAACGCTGTTTCACAAACAAAAAGTGATCAAGGGTTTGCTACGCTGAAAACAGTCGTTCAAAAGATCGCCTGAAATATCACGGCAAACTAAACACAAAGGGTCGCGAGCGATAAGCTCACGACCCTTTTTACACCAGATAACCCTTGATCCCGGTAAAGATGATCTGCGCTGCCAGTGCGCACACAAACAAGCCCATCAGACGACTGACAATCTGCAAACCCTGATCGCCGAGAATTCGTTCGATGCGGTTCGACAGGTACAGCACCACGCCGACGGTGAAACTGGCCAGCGCGATACTCAGGATTGCCGTGAGTTTGTCGTCCCAGTGCGGCTGACTAACGCCCATCACCAGCAGGGCGCCGATGGTGCCGGGGCCGACGGTCAGCGGAATGGTCAACGGTACGATGGTCACATCCTGCTGCACATTGTCGGTTTGCACCACCGACTTGCCTTGCGCCATGCCCAGCGCCGAGATGAACAGCACGCTGCCGGCACCGATCCGGAAAGCATCCACGGTGATTCCAAACACATCGAAAATCACTCGCCCGAACAAATACAGCAGCACGCTGGAAACCAGGGTGGCAATCGCCACTTTCCATGCCAGGCGCCGTTGCTCCTTGCGCGAATAGCCACGGGTCAGGCTGATAAAGCAGGACAACACGAAGAACGGGCTGTAGAGCACCAGCATCTTCAGGTAAACGCTGAATAACACATGGAGCATGGTCTTGACTCGCGGCTGGAGAGTGTGGGGATGGAGTCTATCAGTCGTTCGGAGACTTGTGGATATTGTCTTTTTGGAGTTTTGGGTGTTGTTGTTTGTTTGATTGTTAGCTGTTGTTTTGTTTGTTTTGGTGATTAATGTTACATGTTTGGGTTTGTGTGTTTGGGGTGGGTTGGTTATGTTTGTTTTAACAGGTTCATGGGGCTTGTTTAAATAACGATAAGGAATTCGTGATGAGTAACCAACTAATGCAGCAAGCGTTTATTGATAAGTGCTTAAAAGACATCCAGCAATATGACATCAGTGAAATGCCCGCCATTCGCAGTCGCAGTTTTGCCCACGGCATTACTGCGGGAGATGCTGTCGTGGCGCCGGATAAAGTCTCTATCGTTGGTGAGGGTGTTCTGTCCTTTACGGGTAACCTCAGTGAGGTAAATCGAACCGACGCGCAAAATGCCTTTCTTTTCGCAAGCCTGGCGGCGAACAAAAAGTATCCGCGGGAAGATCAGGGCCAGGAATGGTACCTGTTTTTCCGTGAGGTTATGGAAGTCGCGGGTTGGGCATCTATCAAGATCTATTACAGTGACCTTGAAATCGGCGGTACCAGTGTTCGAATGGACAAACTGGTGCTGGAGATCCTGGGCTCGCTACTCGCGGGTGCCACATTACCTGGCCCGACAAGCGCATTGATGCTGAAAGTGGCGACTGATGCAATTTCAGCCCTGAGCAAGCGTGACACCTCGTTAACGCTGTATGAACGAAACCTTCTGAATAACGGCGTTGGTGGTATCTCGACCGGAGCCTGTACCGAAGTAAATGGTGTGCCCCTAATGGCTGTCGGTGCAGTTCGCTTCCTGCGCAGGAATACCTCAGACAAAGTGCTGTTTGTCGATGTGGATATTCGCAATGTAAAAATGTATCGCGGCGAGACCGTATTTGAAAAAAATAATAATACAGCCAGCGCGACACGCGAATATATTCGCAATAAGCTGGGTATGAATGCACTTTCTAAAATCGAAGAGTTCGAGATTTAATTAATGTTTGAAGGGCAATCGAATGTCGATTGCCCTTTTTATATTCAAGGGGGTGACATGATCGACGAATATGTGACGATGGTGGTGGGCAATTCCATTGTGCTTTTGCCTGAAGCTGATGGTGTGGCGGCTTATGATGATCTGGTCAATTCGATCTTTCTTGCACAGTTGGTGGCTAATAAAAAGATTGAAAAGTCCCCTGAGGTGATCTGGTATGACGCCTATGTCGAAGTTCTCGATGCCTACTGGTTGCGACCAAGAAAGGCGAATCAGACATGGGAGTTCAGTCACAACGCAGAAGAACTCACGCCAGATGTGTTTACCGCTATGTTGACTAACGGTGCATTGGGTGAGGCCCATACAACCGCCGCGGTTCTAGCGCGAATTGCAAAGTTATCGGGCGAAGAGCCCGCGCTCCAACTGCTGCGCAGTCGCATGCAAGCGTCAGTTGAGCCTGAGCCACAGCCACAGCCACAGCCACAGCCATGCGCAGTGCCAGCGTCGTTGACGGCTGTGCGTTTGCTGGTGATAGTCGCGAAATCTCCCTCTTCGATTACCAGTGCGTATGTCGAGTTCAAGACTCGACATGTATTGAGCCCAAATCCATTCCAGCGGTCGTATCCCTCTGATGATCTACAAGGTTTGGTTCACGTGCATCACGCCCGGGCAAATCTGTCCGAAACGCTTCACGGCCCCGCGCGTGACGCGATTGCTTTGAAAGTCAGGGACAGGCTTGCGGGCAATGTTGCGACTTTGATCCTGCCAAAGGAGGTTGAATCATGCCGGATCTGATGACACCGCAGGCAGCGGTGGTGGTGGGCGGTAGCGTTGTGGCATTTGCCGGTGGTTTGCCGGCGTCACATCGAGAAGACATCTTCATGAGCACCGCCTATGCACAACAGGCTACGCGCATGGCAATTGAGGATGGGCTAGTGGCTGACTGGTTCGAGTACTACTGCAAGGTACTCAAGTTTATCGGCTGGGATGTGCCCAAACCGCAAACCTTGACGCCATTGCGCAACAGTCTGATGGCCAGTCAGGCAACGCAGCGGATCTCAACCATCATGGGCGAGGAGTTTTCCGAGCCAATGCGTCGCGCACTAGAGGCGATGGAGCGTAATACCTTGGCGCTCAAGCTGTTCGAGTCCGCGAGCATTCGTGGCAATAGCGGTTTCTTTCAGATAATCCCTTGCGTCATGAGAGGTCCGAACAAGGTGGAGATGGGCATCTACCATCGTCAGTTCAAGATCAAGCGAAAGGTTTCAGGATTTCTGTTCGGCGAAGATGAAACACTGATCCACAACAGCGTCGAACAGATCGCCGCCATCACGTTCAACACCCTTTATTACGGGCAGTTTCGGGAAAAGGTAAAAAAATCGGTGCTGAGCGGCTCGCTCAAGTACCTGAGCAGCCTAGAGATCTGAGCGAGTCAGAAGGTCGAGGCCGTGCGGTTCTGCTGATCACGTTGGGCGACCCAATGCTCGATCAGCTCACGCAATTGCGACAACTCGACGGGCTTGGACATGTGCCCGTCCATTCCGGCCTGCCGTGCGCGCTCCTTGTGCTCGGTGAGAATGTGCGCGGTCAATGCGACGATCGGCGTGCGGATACGTTGGTTGCTGACTTCCCACGCGCGCAATTGCTGAGTCGCGGAGAATCCGTCGAGGATTGGCATCTCGCAGTCCATCAACACCAGGTCGTAACGCTGGGCTTTCATCGCTTGCAGCGCTTCTTCGCCGTTGCTGGCGGTGTCCGGCTGCAGGTTGAGTTTGCCGAGCATGCCGCGAATCACTTTGGTCGAAATCGTATTGTCTTCGGCGACGAGGATGCGGAAGTCGCTCGGTACTTTGGCCACTGTTGCCGCGGTCACCACTTGCGGCTGGAACACCACCTGGCCTTTGTTGCGCTGGTTGAGTTCGTCCGCCAGAGTGGTCTTGAGCGTATAACCGGCCACCGGTTTGGCCAGAATCCGTTTGATCCCCGAATTGCGCGCGATGATCTTGCTCGGCGCGT
The DNA here is from genome assembly GCF_044760045.1 of Pseudomonas sp. NPDC098747. NCBI lineage: Bacteria > Pseudomonadati > Pseudomonadota > Gammaproteobacteria > Pseudomonadales > Pseudomonadaceae > Pseudomonas > Pseudomonas sp. NPDC098747. The sequence goes on from NZ_JBIWAL010000022.1 coordinate 93,632, forward strand.
TGCTGATGCCGGTGAGCATGATCAACAGGATGTCGTGGTTCAGGCTCGGGTCTTCCTTGATCTTGGCTGCGAGCTGCATGCCGGTCATGCCGGGCATGTTCTGATCGAGCAGCACTACATCGAAGTAATCACGCAGGTGCGCCTTGGTGCGCAGCAACGCCAACGCTTCCTTGCCCGACGGCACGGCGCTGACGTTCAGGCCCCAGGCGCTGCATTGCTGCACCAGCACTTTGCGACAGGTGTCGTTGTCATCGACGACCAGCACCCGCGCGCCTTGCAGCGGACTGTCGAGATCGGAGGTCGGGTGTTCAAGGCGATCCGGGTCCAGCGGCAGCGTCAGCCACAAGGTGCTGCCCTGATTGGCGCCGCTCTTGATGCCGAATTCGCCTTGCATCAGACGGATCAGTTGCCGCGCGATCACCAGGCCCAGATTGCCACCCAGACGATTGGCCGAAAGGAAATGCTTGCTGTGCAGTTCGGCGTGCATCAGCGCGTCACGCTCTTCCTGGTCCATCGGCTGGCCGCTGTCCTGCACGGCGATGCGCAGGCGCGGTTTGCTGCTGCGCTCATCGAGGGCGACGACGATCAGCACTTCGCCTTCGTCGGTTTTCTTCAGGGCGTTTTCCAGCAGGCTCAGCAGGGTCTGGCGCAGACGGGTCGGGTCGCCGCTGATCACCCGTGGCACTTGCGGCTGAATGAAGCTGATCAGCTCGACGTTCTGCTGTTCGGCCTTGGCGCGGTAGATGCTCAAGCAATCGTCGATCAGCGCGTTCAGATCAAACTGCACGTCATCGAGTTCGATCTGGCCGGACTCGAGTTTGGATATGTCGAGGATCTCGTTGATCAATGTCAGCAGTTCGTTGCCGGCGCTGTGGATGGTCTGCACGTAATCGCGCTGTTTGACCGATAGCGGGGTGCCGAGCAGTAACTCTGTCATGCCCAGAACGCCGTTCATTGGCGTGCGGATCTCGTGGCTGATCTTGGCGAGGAATTCGGCCTTGGCGTTGATCTCGGCGTTGCTCGCGGCGAGGTCGCGACTGATGCTGAAACGGCTTTCGGTGATGCTGCGCTGACGCTCGCCCAAGGCAATGCTCATCAACAGGCCGCTGATGCAGATAAACACCATCAACGTCATGATCAAGCCTTGCGGCGCAACCAGTGTCAGACCCAGTAACGCCGGAAGAATAATCAGCGTGCCGATGTTGAACACCACCATGGCGGCAACGAACAGGCGCGCCGGGCGGTAGCCTTTCTGCCAGTGATAGACCCCGACAAACAACATGCTCAGGCCGGCCAGTGCCACCAGTGCATAAGTGATGATGTTCAGTGGCAGGGTGTTGACGAACAACAGCAACAGGCTGCAAATCACAATGAACAGAATGTCGCCCAATAGCAGTTTGTTCAGTGGCTGCGGGCCGAGCGGGGCGAAGAAGCGCAAGGCGAACATCAAACCGGCCGGCGCAGTCAGCAACAACGCCAGATAAGCCCCCGGCGTCTGGATCGCATGCCAGTTCGGCAGCCACGGACCTGCAAGGTTGAGCAATAGCAACAGGCTGAGCCCCAACAGGCCCTCGCAGATTGCCAGCCACAGGCTGCTGCGTGAACGGGAGTAGGCATAGCGCACGAGGTTGTGCAGCAACAGCATGGCGAGGCAGCCGAACAACAGGCCGAAGATCAGTGTTTGATTCTGGTCGGCTGCGCTCATTACGGCCGATTGCAGGGTGATATGCGGGCGTAACTGATGGTCGGAAACCAGCCGCACGTAGATGTCGAGCGGCTTGTTACTCTGCGGCAGCGGCAACATGAAGTCGCTGCTAGGTAGCGGCCGTTCAGCCTGAGGCTGGTCGGTGCCGGTGTTGCGTTGCTCGATCAGTTGGTCGCGGTCGAGCACGTACAGATTGAGGTGTGAAAGGTCCGGAGCGAAGATCCGCAGCACTTGTTCGTGCTTGCCGGGCGCGAGCCGGAAACGCAGCCACAATGCTCCCTCAGGCCCGGCCGCGGTGAGGCGGTCAAGGTCGATGGGGCTGAATTGATTGGTGTAACGGGCTGAGCGGATGTCGCTCAGTTGCAGATTGCCTTGATCATCAAGCAATACCGACCAACCACTGCCTTGCGCGGCCTGGGCCGGGAGCATGCAGAGCAAGGTCAGCAACGTGACGGTGAAACTTATGGCAGTCCTGAGCCAGCGCACGGCGAAATCCCTTCGTAGGTTGATGCCAGAATATAACGACGCGCGGCGGCGGAACAGCCCGGCAAGGAGCGGTATCCCTCGCCGGACTTGATGCACAGTTTATTCCTGGGTTTCGCCACGTTCACGGGCAATGGCGCGGTAGCCAATGTCCTTGCGGTAGAAGCTGCCTTCCCAGTCGATCGCGGCAGCCAGCTTATAGGCTTGCTGTTGTGCTTCACCGACGCTGGCGCCCATTGCGGTGGCGCAGAGCACACGACCACCGGCGGTCACGACCTGACCATCCTTCAGCGCGGTGCCAGCATGGAAGACTTTACCTTCCAGACTTGCCGCAGCGTCCAGACCGTTGATCGCCGCGCCTTTGGCGTAGTCGCCCGGGTAGCCGCCAGCGGCCAGCACGATGCCAACGCTCGGACGTGGATCCCACTGCGCTTCGACCTTGTCCAGCGCTTGCGCCAGAGCGGCTTCAACCAGCAGCACCAGGCTCGACTGCAAACGCAGCATCACCGGTTGGGTTTCCGGATCACCGAAACGGCAGTTGAACTCGATGACTTTCGGGTTGCCGGCCTTGTCGATCATCAGACCGGCGTACAGGAAGCCAGTGTAGACGTTGCCTTCTTCAGCCATGCCGCGCACGGTTGGCCAGATTACCAGGTCCATCACGCGCTTATGTACGTCGGCGGTGACCACCGGGGCAGGGGAGTAAGCGCCCATACCGCCAGTGTTCGGGCCGCTGTCGCCGTCGCCGACGCGTTTGTGGTCCTGACTGGTGGCCATCGGCAGGACGTTCTTGCCGTCGACCATGACGATGAACGAGGCTTCTTCGCCGTCGAGGAATTCTTCGATGACTACGCGGGAACCAGCGTCGCCGAAAGCATTGCCGGCAAGCATGTCGCGCACGGCGTCTTCGGCTTCAGCCAGGGTCATGGCGACGATCACGCCTTTACCGGCGGCCAGGCCGTCGGCCTTGATCACGATCGGCGCGCCTTTTTCACGCAGATAAGCCAGGGCTGGCTCGATCTCGGTGAAGTTCTGGTAGTCGGCGGTCGGGATCTTGTGGCGCGCCAGGAAGTCCTTGGTGAACGCTTTCGAGCCTTCCAGCTGCGCAGCGCCAGCGGTCGGACCGAAGCAGTCCAGGCCACGGGAACGGAACAAATCGACAACGCCAGCCACCAGGGGCACTTCCGGGCCGACGATGGTCAGGGAAACGTTTTTCTCGGCGAAGTCGGCAAGCTGCTCAAGGGCCAGCACGTCGATGGCGACGTTCTCGCACTTGGCTTCAATCGCCGTGCCGGCGTTGCCCGGGGCAACGAAAACCTTCTGCACGCGCGGATCCTGAGCCACTTTCCAGGCCAGAGCGTGTTCACGGCCACCGCTGCCAATGATCAAAACATTCATTTCAAAAACCTCGGATGACGCTAATTCTGGAGACAGCACTGAAGCTGCTTTTCTGTGGGAGCTGGCTTGCCAGCGATGCAGGCGACTCGGTCAAACAGTCAGACTGAGGAGATGCTATCGCTGGCAAGCCAGCTCCCACAGGGGATCGGGGTATCAGTGACGGAAGTGGCGCATGCCGGTAAAGACCATGGCGATGCCTGCTTCATCGGCAGCAGCAATCACTTCAGCGTCACGCATCGAGCCACCTGGCTGGATCACCGCAGTGATGCCGACCTTGGCCGCATTGTCCAGACCGTCGCGGAACGGGAAGAATGCGTCCGATGCCATTACCGAACCCGCCACTTGCAGACCGGCGTGTTCCGCCTTGATCGCAGCGATACGTGCGGAGTTTACGCGGCTCATCTGGCCAGCGCCGACACCGATGGTCTGGCGGTTCTTGGCGTAGACGATCGCGTTGGATTTGACGTACTTGGCCACTTTCCACGCGAAGATCAGGTCGTTGATTTCCTGTTCGGTCGGCGCGCGCTTGGTCACGACTTTCAGGTCTTCGCTGCCGATCATGCCGATGTCGCGGCTCTGTACCAGCAGACCGCCGTTGACGCGTTTGTAGTCCCAGGCGGCAGCGCGGTCAGCCGACCATTCGCCACAGGCCAGCAGGCGCACGTTGGCTTTGGCGGCAACGATAGCGCGCGCTTCTTCACTCACGGAAGGGGCGATGATCACCTCAACAAACTGACGCTCGACGATCGCCTTGGCGGTTGCGGCATCCAGTTCACGGTTGAAAGCGATGATGCCGCCGAACGCCGACTCGGTGTCGGTGGCGTAGGCCAGTTCGTAAGCCTGACGAATACCGCCTTCGGCGTCCGGGCTCACAGCTACGCCGCACGGGTTGGCGTGCTTGACGATCACGCAGGCTGGCTTGACGAAGCTCTTCACGCACTCCAGCGCAGCGTCGGTGTCGGCCACGTTGTTGTACGACAGCTCTTTGCCTTGCAGTTGGGTCGCGGTGGCAATGCCGACTTCGGCAGGCTTGGCTTCCACGTAGAACGCCGCGCTCTGGTGCGGGTTCTCGCCGTAGCGCATTTCCTGTGCCTTGATGAACTGGCTGTTGAAGGTGCGCGGGAACTCGCTGCGACCTTCGGTGCTGAGGGTGTCAGCGGCCTGATTCACGGTGCCCATGTAGTTGGCGATCATGCCGTCGTAGGCGGCGGTGTGTTCGAACGCCTTGAGCATCAGGTCGAAGCGCTGAGCGTAGGTCAGTCCACCGGACTTGAGGTTTTCGAGGACGTTGGCGTAATCGCTGGCATTCACCACAATCGCTACGTCTTTATGATTTTTCGCTGCCGAACGGACCATGGTCGGACCGCCGATATCGATATTCTCGATGGCGGTCGGCAGGTCGCAGCCTGGCTTGTTGATGGTCGCTTCAAACGGGTACAGGTTGACCGCTACCAAGTCGATCGGCTTGATGCCGTGCTCGTTCATGATGGCGTCGTCGATACCGCGACGACCGAGGATGCCACCGTGGATTTTCGGGTGCAGGGTTTTCACCCGACCGTCCATCATCTCTGCGAAACCGGTGTAATCCGCGACTTCCACTGCGGCAACGCCGTTGTCGCGCAGCAGCTTGAACGTTCCGCCGGTGGAGAGGATCTCGACGCCCAGGGCTTCAAGCTCCTTGGCGAATTCAAGGATCCCGGTCTTGTCGGAAACGCTGATCAAGGCGCGGCGGATCGGCAGGCGGGTAGTCTGGTCGGTCATCTCAATTTCCATCAAAAGCAAAGGAAGTCAGCAAAAAAG
>NZ_JBIWAL010000023.1:0-82998 GCF_044760045.1 Pseudomonas sp. NPDC098747
AGTCCCCTCTCCCTCCGGGAGAGGGCTAGGGTGAGGGGCTTTTGATCTGGCTTTTGATGTTGCTCTTAGCCCCCTTCGGCAGGCCGAGCGAAGGTCTCCATCAGGGGGTTAGGCGCGCAGCGCCGTGCGGCGAAGCCGCACACATCGAGAGGAGGTGCCGCGAAGCAAACCGGAGGCGATGCCCCCGGATGGACACCGTAGCGAGGGAACACTGAGCCTCAGCGAAGTGCCGTACGCCGGGGGCAAAGCCTTTTGCTTACTTTTCGGCGTCTGGAAAAGTGAGTCGCTGTAAGAGCGAAACCATAATTGGCCATCACCGCAGCAACGGATATGCCCACAACTCCCAAAATCCCAAAACCAAACAAAATCAAAAAACCGCAGCCTTCAGCAACTCCCACACAGTTCGGTATCTGGCAGATGCACTCGGTTCAGACTCTCAACACTTTCCCACCAATCGCCACCGCTACCAGCAACACCGCCATCAACCCAAACGCAAAACTCAAACTGCTGGCATGCGCGACAAACCCAATCACCGCTGGCCCCGCCAGAATCCCCGCATAACCCAGCGTGGTAATCGCCGGCACCGCGATACTTTCCGGCATCACCGTCTGCTTGCCCACCGCCGTGTACAGCACTGGCACGATGTTCGAACAACCGGCACCCACCAGCGCATAACCGACCAGAGCGAGTTGCCAACTTGGCGCGAACGTCGCCAGAAACAGGCCCGTCGCCGCCAACAGACCGCCAAACAGAATGATCCGCGTCGCCCCTACAATCCGCACGATCCGGTCACCCATCAAACGTCCAGCAGTCATGGTCAGGGCAAAAGCTGCGTAACCCAAACCCGCATACGCTGTGTCGATCCCGCGTTCCTGAGCGAGGAACACCGCACTCCAGTCCAGCGCCGCGCCTTCGGTAAGAAAGACGATGAAGCACATCCCGCCGATAAACAGCACGATGCCGTGTGGCACCGCGAATGCCGGTCCCGAGCTTTCGCTGCCATAAGGCAGCATGTGCGGCACGCATTTGAACAACGCGGCGATCAGCACCGCGACCACCACCAACATCGCCCCCAGCGGCGACATACCGAGGCCAAGCAGGGCGCTGACGCCCGCCGCGCCAACAATCCCGCCGAGGCTGAACAAGCCGTGAAAACCCGACATCATGTTCTTGCCACTGGCGCGCTCGACGATCACCGCTTGCAGGTTCACCGTCGAATCCACCGTGCCCAGCCCGGCGCCGAACATGAACAGCGTGGCGATCAGCGCCGGAATCGACGACACCGTCGCCAGCAACGGCAACGCCGCGCAGATCAGTAACGTGCCGCCGGTGGCCACGCGTCGGCAACCGAACCGCGTCGCGAGAATCCCCGCCAATGGCATCGCCAGAATCGAACCGACCCCGAGGCACAACAGCAGCAATCCCAGCGTGCCCTCATTGAGCCCAGCGCGGGCCTTGGCGTACGGCACCAGTGGCGCCCAAGCGGCAATGCCGAGACCGGCGATGAAAAAAGCGATGCGCGTGGACATCTGTTGCAGACGTCCGGGGACGAAGGTGTCTTGGGGGGTGAGGCTGGTCATATCGATCCTTGGCAAAAATACATCGCGTCCCCGAGGGACAGTGATTGAACGTCGAGGTTCGATCACAGGACTTGAGGGAGCGCAGGAGGTTATCGTTGCACAGTCCAACCTGTGGGAGCGAGCTTGCTTGCGAAAGCGGTGTGCCCGTCGACATATTCTTTGGCTGATCCAACGCATTCGCGAGCAAGCTCGCTCCCACAGGGGATTGCGTTTTACAGTGGCGTTTTCGATGCGATGAAGGACAGGTGATGACGCAGTTCTACAATGCGCGGGGCAATATCTACGGGGTGGTTTCTCCGGCAGCGTTGCGTGAAGCGCAGATCGCTTTGCCCGCGAGTGCGACTGAATGTGCGTCATCGCGCAAGGCTTGGAGTGAAGCGGCCGTAGCCCTGTGCTGCGACTGGCCCGACGGTCAGCGCCCGCCGAACAGCAAACCCCACCGCAGCGACGGCTTGCTGATCGGCCCGTTCCAGAACTCGCCGCCATTTGACGTGCTGATCGTCAACACCGACGGCACCCTCGCCGAGCGCAGTGGCAATGGTCTGACGATTTTTTCCCAAGCGCTGACCGACCAGGGGTTGATGCTGGGGCAGGGGGCGCTATTACGCGTCCATCACGACAAAGGGGATACGGTGCAAACCTCGGTGAAACCAGCCGAAGTCGAAGGTGTAAAAGGTTTCTGGCTGGATCTCGGCCAACCCGGATTCGGCCCGACTGCGGTGGGTGCGCAGAACGATCGAAACGGCGAACTCAATGGGCGTGCAGTGAGCCATGTGAAACCCTTGGCGCAACTCGATCCCGCGTGGAGCCACAGCCAGTTTGTACGCATCGGCAATCCGCATTGTGTGACGCTACTGACAGACGTTGGCGCATTGCCGAGTAACGAGCAAATGCGCGAGTCACCGCTGAGTGAAGGCTTGACCCGGATTGCTTACGCGACGCCGACTGGCGCGGGAGAGCCTTGTCCGGCGGGTGTAAACCTGCAATGGGCGGCGCGCGAGTCGTCGCAGCGGATCGTCGCGCGGGTGTTCGAACGCGGTGAAGGGCCGACCGCATCGTCAGGCACCAGCGCCAGTGCGGTGGCGTGTGCAGCATGGCGGGTCGGTTGGGTCGCGGCTGGGGAAGTGCGGGTAGCCATGCCCGGTGGCACGGCGCCGATTTTGCTTGAAGAAGAGCAAGGGGAATTGGCTAGCGTCAGATTGTTCGGTACGGCGCAATTGATGGGCTGAATTCGAAATCGCCATCGCTGGCAAGCCAGACTCCCACAGGGTTTTGTGCTGAACACTTCATCTGTGTACACAACAGTCCACTACATGATTTGTGGTCAGACACATACTCTGTGCTCACCGAAAACCCTGTGGAAGCTGGCTTGCCAGCGATGGGGCCCTCAGCCTCAGCTCAGGTCGCTACTGAACTCCACCACTGGCATCTGCCGCTTCATCAACACTTTGCCGCCGCGAATCGAATACAGCGGCAAGCCCTGGCTGCGAATGACCTCGTAATCGCTGTCCGCCGAGAGGATCAGCAGGTTCGCCGGTCGCCCCTGTTCCAGGCCGTAACGCTCGCCCAGATGCATGGCTTTGGCGCTGTTGTCCGTCACCAGATCCAGTGCACTTTGCAGGTTGCGGTAACCGAGCATGTGACAGATGTGCAGGCCGGCCTCAAGCACGCGCAGAATGTTGCCGTTGCCCAGCGGATACCACGGGTCGACGATCGAATCCTGACCAAAACACACGTTCATCCCAGCTTCGAGCAACTCATTCACGCGAGTCACGCCACGGCGTTTCGGGAAGTTGTCGAAGCGCCCTTGCAGGTGAATGCTCTCGGTCGGGCACGAGACAAAACTGATCCCGGAATGACCGAGCAGGCGGAACAGTTTTGCGCAGTAGGCGTTATCGTAGGAGCCCATCGCCGTGGTGTGGCTGGCGGTGACGAGGGCGCCCATGTCGCGGCTGCGGGCCTCTTCGGCGAGCACTTCGAGGAAGCGTGAGTGCGGGTCGTCGGTCTCGTCGCAATGCACGTCGACCAGGCAACCCGTGCGCTCGGCCAGGTCCATCAGAAACTTCACCGAACTGACACCCTGATCACGGGTGTACTCGAAATGCGGGATCCCGCCGACCACGTCTGCGCCCATGCGGATGGCTTCTTCCATCAACTCGCGACCATTGCGGAATGACTCGATGCCTTCCTGCGGAAACGCGACGATTTGCAGGTCGATCAGGTGCCGACTTTCTTCGCGCACTTCGAGCATGGCTTTAAGTGCAGTGAGTTGCGGGTCGGTGACGTCGACGTGGGTGCGTACGTGCTGAATGCCGTGAGCCGCGAGCGTCTGAATGGTTTTCTTGGCGCGGGTCTTGGTGTCTTCTTCGGTGATGGTGACTTTGCGCTCGCCCCAACATTCGATGCCTTCGAACAGCGTGCCGCTCATGTTCCAGCGCGGCTCGCCGGCGGTGAGGGTGGCGTCGAGGTGAATGTGCGGCTCGACGAAGGGGGGCACCACCAGATTGCCGCCGGCGTCGAGGTCGTCGGGGCCCAGGGTCGGGGCTTCGGTCTGGCGGGCGATGCTGTGGATCAGCCCGTCTTCAAGGTGCAGTTCGTGCAAACCTTCCTGGTTGCGCAGTCGGGCGTTGATGATGTGCATCAGGCAAATCCTTCTTATAAGTCTTGAAGTGGCGCGCTGGCGCTGCGGGCGCCGAGTATTGCGGTGAAGATGACATACGTTAGCGCGGCAGCGGCGATCCCTACCAGCGGCGCGACCCACGGCGAGCTGAATGCAGCGACGGTGCCGACCCCGTAAGCCCCGAGGCCCCGCCAGTTGAACGCCGGTAGCCGTGCGTCGGCCAGACGCGGATAGCGCCCGCGCCAGCGGAAGAAGAAGTCGGCCATGATCACGCCGCCAATCGGTGGAATCACCGTGCCGAGCAGGATCAGATAAGGCACCAGCATGTCGTACATGCCCAGCAGGGCGAGCAGGGTGCCGATCACCGCGCCGGCCAGGGTCACGGTTTTGCGTCGCTCGGTGCGCAACAGGTTGCAACCGGCGACGGCGAAGTTGTAGATGGTGTTGTCCTGGGTGCTCCAGATGTTCAACAACAGCATCGCCATCGCGGCCATGGCGAAGCCCTGCAACAGCAGCACTTCAACCACGTCCGGTTGCTGGTAGACGATGGCGCCGTAGGCACCGATCAGTACCATCAGGCCGTTACCGATGAAGAACCCGATCAGGCTTGCCAGCACCGCAACCTTTGCCGAACGCGAGAAACGCGTCCAGTTGGTCGCCTGCGTCGCGCCGCTGACGAAGGTGCCGAACACCAGTGTGATGGCGGTCGACCAGTCCAGCGAACCACTGGGCACCACGCTCAGCAAACCCTCGAAACCGCCGACTTTCACCGTCGCGACCCACATCGACAGCAACAGCAGCAACATCATTGCCGGCACCGCGATGTACGACAGAATCTCCAGCCCGCGATAGCCGACATACGCCGTGGCGCAGAACATCAGGCCGAACAGCACCATCAGCCCGAGGACCGTGCCCTCATCGAGGTTGAAATATTTGCCGATCACCACCGCCGCCGTTGCCGTACCCCAGGCGTACCAGCCGATCTGGGTGAAGCCGAGGATCAGGTCGCTGAGCTTGCTGCCAACTTCGCCAAAACAGAAACGCCCCATCAACACCGAATTGAGACCGCTCTTGAAGGCGATGTAACCCAGGCCCGCCGCGTACAACCCGAGCAGCAGATTGCCGACGATGATCACCGCCATCAACTCGGCAAAACCGAACGCCACACCGAGCTTGCCGCCGGCAAACATGGTCGCGGTGAAGAAGGTAAAACCCAGCAACACCATCGCCGTGGAGGCCAGGCCTTTGCGCGCATGCAGGGGGACTTCGCTGAGCGGGTAATCGTTGCCGGGATCGTTTTGCGTCATGGGGGCGTTCCTTGCTGAAAAGGGAAGACGCGGGGAGGGTTGCAGCGGTCGTGCCAAACCGGGAGTTGCGAGTATGTATAGACGAGCCAGCGAGTTTCGGCGCGAAAGCGGTGCACCTGAACACACCGAAGCCCCATGTGGGAGCTAGCTGTGTTCGCGCACGGCATGGCGTATCTGGCGCCCGCTGGATCCAGCAGGCAGTCCGTCACGGGCCTGTCCTCTTGGCGGGTTTGAGCCAAAAAGCATAGGCGTAAAAAAACAGCCATGGCGGCTGTTTATTCAGTCACTGACACTGCGCATATCACTGTGGGAGCGAGCTTGCTCGCGAAGGCGTTGTGTCAGGCAACAATTACTTCGCTGGCAAATCGCTTTCGCGAGCAAGCTCGCTCCCACAGGTTCTTCAGTGTTCTCGGGATCGAATTACTCCCCGCGATAGATGCAACCGCTAGTGCAGGTCTCGTGGATGCGGATCGCGCTGAGTTCCGGCAGCAGTGGCTTCAATTCCTGCCAGATGAATTTGGCCAACACTTCGCTGGTCGGGTTTTCCAGACCGGGAATGTCGTTCAGGTAGTTGTGATCCAGACGCTCGTACAAAGGCTTGAAGATCGCCTTGATCTCGGAGAAGTCGCGGATCCAGCCGGTGTGCGGATCGAGGTCACCGCTGAGGTGGATCGCCACTTTGAACGAGTGACCGTGCAGACGCCCGCACTTGTGACCGTCCGGGACGTGCGGCAGGCGGTGGGCGGATTCGAATGTAAATTCCTTGAAGATTTCCACAGTGTTTTCAGCTCTGTTCAGATGGCGTTCGCCGCAGCGATTCGGGCAGGCGGCGAGTTTACCAGCTTGTGTTTGGCCGTGCTGACTAAAGGGTCAGCAAGCGCTCGGCGAGGCGACCATTGGCAGCCAGTTCGAGAAACTCGTCGCCCAATCGGCGGCTCTCGTCCATCGCCGCGTGCCAGTATTTCTGCCGGCTCGGCGCGTCGCCCATGAAACGCTTGAAGTCATTACGATCGGGCAGTTTGCCGAAGGGCAGGCGCGCCAGGTATTCCCTGGACGGGGCGAGCAACAGCACGTCCTGCAAACGCTCCACTGAAGCGCGACGCCACGGCAAGGTCTTGTCAAACCAGCCCGGAATCACCCGATCGGTGAAGTGCGGATAGAGCACGATGCCGTCGCCGCTGTAGGGCAAGTCGAGGTGATAGTCGAGCAGGCCACCGTCGCGAAACGTCCCGGCACCGGCGCCCGGCAAGTCACGCACGCCTTCCATGACCATCGGGATCGAACCCGACGCCAGCAACGCCTGACGCAGATTGCCGGCATTGAGCGCGACGAAACGTGACGGGAAATCGTTCAGCGCATTGACCGGCGGCGCCAGGCGCGGATCGTGGATGATCAACCGTTCAAAGTGCCGCGACAGTCGCGCACGGCCACGCAAGTTGTCGGCAATCACCGAACCCAGCGCCAGACCGAGACGGCCGCGATGATCATCGGCCAAACGCCCCTGACTTTTCACCACCATGATGTTCAAGCGGTAGTGGGCGTTTTCCAGAATGCTCGCGTCGCGGCCGTCGAGCAGGTCGTTGAGCATGCGCTGTGAACTCTGGCTGACCTCGGCCATGGTCACGCCTTTATTGAAATGCTGTTCGGCGTAGAGCTGCCCGAGGCGACGGATGCCTTCGGCGGCGTCCGGCAGACAGGCGCTGGCGAAGCGCCAGGAACCGACCGATGCTCCGATCAGCGAACGCTCGCGCGGCGCACTCGGCAGCCACTCACCGAACAACGCCAGATCCAGCCCCTGAATCCCAAGCGCCTTCGGCCCACCAGCCGCGCCGGGCAGGGTGCCGACGTCGGCAGCGTTCAGCCCTTGCGCACGAATCCGCGCCATGGCCCGAGGGCCGGCCTTGAGGGTGAGGGCAGGGAACTTGATGTGGATGGCAGTCATACCGGTCTCGATCGATAGCAAGCGAAGAATTATAGGCGCACTACTGAACTCTGTGGGAGCGAGCTTGCTCGCGAAGGCGTCAGCTCAGTGACAATGATGGTGACTGACACTCAGCATTCGCGAGCAAGCTCGCTCCCACAGGGGTTGATGTTTGGCAGGTGCTCTCGTGGGTTTGCCATCAGCAATGATGGCCATTCAGTTTCAGTTAAGTTCATCCCGTTAAGGTGCCCCCCGTAGGCAACACATAAAAATACGGAGATCCACATGAAAACCCTGACTGCCCTGTCCCTCGCCTCGATCATCGGCCTGACCGCCAGCCTCGCCCATGCCCGCGATTTGGGCCCTGATGAAGCCCTGCGTTTGCGCGACGCTGGTACTATCGTCTCCTTCGAGAAGCTCAATGCCACGGCACTGACCAAACACCCGGGTTCGTCGATCACCGAAACCGAGCTGGAAGAGGAGTACGGCAAGTACATCTACCGGGTCGAATTGCGTGATACGCAGGGCATTGATTGGGATGTGGAATTAGACGCGGTCAGCGGGCAGGTTCTCAAGGATCATCAGGATACGTAATGAAGGTTAATGTTCGCGCCACCCAGCTTACGGCGTTGGCGTTGGTGATTGTCTGCTCGGCAGCGATGGCTCGCGACCTTGATCAGGACGAAGCGCTGAAGTTGCGTCAGCGCGGGGTAATCCTGCCGCTCGAGCAAGTGTTGCAGCAGGCCATGGATCGCTATCCCGGAGCAAAACTGCTGGAAGTCGAGTTGGAAGAGAAACACGACGTCTACATTTATGAAGTCGAGTTGCTGACGGTCGAGGGTGTGGCGCGCGAGCTGCACCTGAAGGCCGATACCGGTGAACTCGTGAAAGACAAGGAAGATTGATCGATGCGCTTGCTTCTGGTGGAAGACCACGTACCGCTGGCCGACGAATTGATCGCCGGCCTGCAACGCCAAGGCTACGCGGTGGATTGGCTGGCGGATGGACGCGATGCGCTGTATCAGGGCAGCAGTGAGCCCTATGACCTGATCATCCTCGACCTCGGCCTGCCCGGCGTGCCGGGGCTTGAGGTGCTGGCGCAGTGGCGCGCGGGCGGTTTGGCGATCCCGGTGTTGATCCTGACGGCGCGCGATTCCTGGGCCGAACGCATCGAAGGACTCAAGGCCGGCGCTGACGATTACCTGACCAAACCGTTCCACCCCGAAGAGCTGCACCTGCGGGTGCAGTCGCTGTTGCGACGCTCCAAGGGCCAGGCCAATCAAACCACGCTCAAGGCTGCGGGCCTGCATCTGGACGAGGGCCGTCAGTGCGTGACGCGCGACGGTGCTGACATTCAGCTGACCGCTGCAGAATTCCGTCTGCTGCGCTATTTCATGCTGCACCCGGAGCAGATCCTTTCCAAAAGCCACCTCGCCGAACACCTCTACGACGGCGAGACCGAGCGTGACTCCAACGTCCTCGAAGTCCACGTCAATCACCTGCGCCGCAAGCTGGGCAAAAGCGTGATCGAAACCCGTCGCGGTCAGGGTTACCTGTTCGGCGGGCAAGCTTCGTGAGGTCGATCCAGCGCCGCTTGAGCCTGGGTTTGATCAGCGTGATGGTGGTGGTGGGTCTGGTGCTGGCGCAAACCAGTCTGTGGTTGTTCGAAATGGGCTTGCAACGCTACCTCGAAGCCGGATTGCGCAACGACAGCGAAAGCCTTTTGGTGGCGCTGGTGCGCGGCCCGCAGGGTTTTCAGCTGGATGAGCGTCACCTGTCGCCGGCCTATCAGCGGCCGTTTTCCGGGCATTATTTCCGCATCGATTTTGCCGACAGCCACTGGCGCTCACGCTCGTTGTGGGATCAGGACCTGCCGCTGCTCGAGCATCCGGGCCTGCACAGCAATCTGCAATTGGGCCCGGACGGTCAACAACTGCTGGTGCTGCGTTCGGACTATCGCCGATTGGGCCAGTCGATCTCCATCAGCGTCGCGCAGGATTACACGCCGGTGAACGACAGCTTCCAGCGCATGCGCCGGATCGGCCTCGGTCTCGGTCTGGCCGGTTTGCTGCTGATTCTGTTGTTGCAACGCATCACCGTGCGTCGCGCGCTGCGTCCGCTGGAAAAGGCTCGTGAGCAAATCGCCCAGTTGCAGCAGGGCCAGCGCTCGCAACTGGACGATCAGGTGCCGGTGGAGCTGGAGCCGCTGGTGGCGCAGATCAACCATTTGCTCGCGCACACCGAAGACAGTCTCAAGCGCTCGCGCAATGCGCTGGGCAATCTCGGGCATGCGCTGAAAACGCCTTTGGCGGTGTTGCTGAGTCTGGCGTCGAGCGAAAAACTCGACAGCCATCCCGAGCTGCGCAAGATCCTCAAGGAACAACTGGAGCAGGTTCAGCAGCGGCTCAATCGTGAGCTGAATCGCGCACGGTTGTCCGGTGATGCGCTGCCGGGCGCGCTGTTTGATTGCGATGCCGAACTGCCGGGGTTGCTGGCGACGCTGAACATGATCCACGGCGAGCATCTGGCGCTCAGTTACGTTGCGCCGAAAGGACTGCAACTGCCGTGGGACCGTGAGGATTTGCTGGAGCTGCTCGGCAACCTGCTGGACAACGCCTGCAAATGGGCGGATGCCGAAGTGCGTTTGAGCGTGGTCGAGAGCGCCGCCGGGTTTGCCTTGAGCATCGAGGATGATGGCCCGGGGATTCCCGAGGAACAGCGCGCTCAGGTGTTCGGTCGCGGGACACGGCTTGATGAGCAGACTGACGGGCATGGTTTGGGGCTGGGGATTGTGCGGGACATCGTCGACACCTGGGGCGGCACGTTGGTGTTGGGCGAGAGTGAGTGGGGCGGGTTGAAGGTGGAGATTCAGTTGCCTCGGCGGTGAATCTTCAAGAGCCCCTCACCCTAGCCCTCCCGAAACGACGGACCGCCCGGAGGCAGAGGGAACTGACCGAGATGTTTGTTTGAGGTACGCCGACCTGAACTATCGAGTCGAACTCAGGTTTTAAACAGCATGAAGATCGGCTCCCTTTCCCCCTCGCCCCCTTGGGGGCGGTCTGACGTTTCGGGAGGGCTGGGGTGAGGGGGAATCCAACTGACACCCCACAACCTTCGAATCAGACGCGAAACTGATCCATCAAACTCTGCTGCTGATTCGCCAGGCTGTTCAGCGACTGGCTCACTCGCGCCGACTCGTTCGCTTGCCCGGACAGCGACTCCGTCACATCGCGAATCGTGGCCACGTTGTTGTTGATCTCTTCCGCCACGGCGCTCTGTTCTTCAGCGGCACTGGCAATCTGCAGGTTCATGTCGCTGATCACCGTCACCGCATCACCAATCTGGCGCAGCGCCGTCACCGCTTGGCCAACCTGTTCGACACTGCCCTGCGCTTGACGATGGCTGTTGCTCATCGAACCGACCACATCTTGCGTACCGCTCTGCAACTGCTCGATGACCTGACGGGTTTCCTCCACCGACTCCTGCGTGCGGCGGGCGAGGTTGCGGACTTCGTCGGCAACCACGGCAAAACCGCGTCCGGCTTCACCGGCACGGGCCGCTTCGATCGCCGCGTTAAGGGCCAGCAGGTTGGTCTGCTCGGCGATGGCGCGGATGGTTTCCAGCACAGCGCCGATTTTCTCGCTGTTGGCGGCCAGGCCTTCGACCTGCACCATCGCCGCGCTCATGTCGGCGGCGAGGGTGTCGATGCTGGCGGTGGTGCGGTCGATCACGGTCAAACCCTGACGTGTGGCTCGATCAGCATCCTTGGCGGCTTCGGCTGCCTGAGCGGCGCTGCGAGCGACGTCTTGTGCGGTGGCACTCATTTCGTGGGACGCGGTGGCCACCTGATCGACTTGGCGGTATTGCTGCTCCATGCCGGCGCTGGTCTGGGCGGCGATGGCCGAGGACTGATCGGCAGTGTTGCGCGCGTCCTGCACCGAGCGTTTCACTTCGGCGATGATCGGCTGCAACTTGTCGAGGAACTTGTTGAACCACCCGGCCAGTTGACCGAGTTCATCCTGCTTGTCATACGCCAGACGTCGGGTCAGATCGCCTTCGCCGCTGGCGATGTCTTCGAGCATGTGCGCCACGCCAAGGATCGGTCGGGTCACGCTGCGCGCCATCAGCCACACCAGCAGCAAGCCAATCAACGCCGCCAGTCCGCCGAGGCCCAACTCGATCAGCGTGCCGGAGTTGTTGCTCGCATCCAGTTGCTGCTTGAGCGCTTCGGCCCGTTCCACCAGCACTTTTTCCGGGACATCCAGCAGCACGGCCCAAGACGGCCCGCCAGGAATCGGCTGGAACGGTGACAGTACTTTCAACTGGCCGTTGCTGTGCAGGCTGCTGACGTTGGTAGTGGCTGCAAGTTGGCGCAGCAGTTCGGCGCCGCTGGCGGTGTCCACCGTGTCCAGACGCTGGCTGAGTTTGCCGGCGTCCGGGCTGTAACCAGCGAGCAGGCCGACCGGGCTGATGATGCTCACGGCGGTCTGGCCGTTATAGAGCTTTTTGCTGGCGCTCTGACTGATCGCTTGCAGGCTGTTGAGGTTGATGTCGACCGACAGCGAAGCGATGACTTTGCCATTGACTATCAGCGGGAAGACGATGCTGGTCATCAGCACGTTATGGCCGTCGATTACATAGAAGTACGGCTCGATCACGCAGGGTTTGAGCGTGGTGCGTGGGCAGGTGAACCAGGCGTTGGCAGCCTGACCGCTGGGGCCGGTGCTTGTGTCGGCCATGTCGCTTTCCGGCAGGGCCATCGAGGTGATTTTGCCAGGTACAGGTTGTGACCAGTAGAGGGCGAAACGCCCCTTGTCGTTACTGCCTAACTCACCTTGTCCAGCAAATAGCTCGTCCTTGCCGTCCAGCGCGTTGGCTTCGAAAACCAGCGACAGACCGAGCAAGTCGGGGTTGGCTTGCAGCGCGGATTTGACCTGACGGGTCATGTCTTCGCGCAGGTCGAAGGCATCGAGGAAGCGCTTTTCAGCCTGCTCGCGCAGGAACAACACCTGACGCGAGAAACCATGACCGTATTGATAGGCGTCCATGAACTGCTGACGAATGCCGGCGGCTTGCACCTCGCCCTGGGATTCGATGCGCGCCTGGGCCGATTCGGTGAGCATCTCCATGCTGGAGGCTTTCACCAGTGCGGAGCTGTGCTCCATGCGATACAGCGAAAGACCCACCAACAGGGTCACGATACCGGCCAGGCAAAGCCCGGCGAGCAGGGTGATTTTCCATTGGATGGAAAGTTGTCTGAGCGACATGAAGACGTCCTTATTCGATAAATATCTGAGACTTTGCACTGTAGCGGCCGCTTTTCGGCTTTCTTTATCTCGAAAACACAATATGGCGGATTGCCGCACTTCAACTGCTTGCGAGAGTTCCCTGTGGCGAGGGGATTCATCCCCGTTGGGTGGCGAAGCCGCCCCCTGCGATCTCCAGATAAACCACATTCGCAGTTTTCACGACTGCTTCGCAGCCGAACGGGGCGGTGCGACGGTTCGTTAAATCCCCTCGCCACAGTCGAGATTTGGTCGCTCGCTTTGACACCACCGCCACTCTGCGGCACAGTGCGCGCCCTTTTAATAAGACCCTCTTTGCAATCCGCCGGTTGACCTTTGGCGGACTCATCCTGTCTGGCGGTCGGTTTTCCACCGCAGTGTTTTTTGAGGTAGTGAAATGAATGCAGTCATAGCGGCGGTTGGCATCATGCTGATTCTCAGCCTGTCCCGCGTGCACGTGGTGATCGCTTTGATCGTCGGCGCGCTGGTCGGCGGCCTGACCGGTGGTCTGGGCATCGATGCCACGCTCAAGGCGTTCAACAGCGGCTTGGGCGGCGGGGCGACGGTGGCGTTGTCCTACGCGTTGCTCGGCGCTTTCGCCGTGGCGATTGCCAAGTCGGGCCTGGCCCATGCGCTGGCCGACAAGGCACTGGCAATGGTCGACCGCCAACATGCGACCGGTGGCGGCAACGTCAAATGGTTGCTGATCGGCCTGTTGTGGGTGGTGGCGATTGCTTCGCAGAACATCCTGCCGATCCACATTGCGTTCATTCCGCTGCTGGTACCGCCGCTTCTTTATGTGCTGACCAAGCTGCAACTCGACCGCCGCTTGATCGCCTGCGTCATGACTTTCGGTCTGATCACGCCTTACATGTTTCTGCCGGTGGGCTTCGGCAACATCTTCCTCAATGAAATCCTGCTCGCCAACGTCGCACGGAGCGGCGTCGACATCAGCGGCATCAACGTCACCCACGCCATGGGCATTCCGGCGCTGGGCATGGTCTTCGGACTGGCGATGGCTTTCATCAGTTACCGCAAACGGCGTGTGTACGATCTGGCGAAAATCGAGCAGGTTGAGCAAGCGACGGTGCAGTACAACCCGCTGAGCCTGATGATCGCCGGTGTGGCGATTGCTGCTGCATTCATTGTGCAGTTGCTGCTGGACTCGATGATTATCGGAGCGTTGGTCGGCTTCCTGATCTTCTCGGTGTCCGGCATCGTCAAGTGGCGCGACACCGACGATTTGTTCACCGAAGGCATGAAGATGATGGCAATGATCGGTTTCATCATGATCGCTGCCTCCGGTTTCGCCGAAGTGATGAAGGCCACCGGGCAGGTACAGACCCTGGTCGAGTCGTCGGCGTCGTGGATTAATCACAGCAAGGGCGTGGGTGCGCTGTTGATGTTGCTGGTCGGGTTGCTGGTGACCATGGGCATCGGTTCGTCGTTTTCGACCGTGCCGATTCTGGCGGCGATTTTCGTCCCACTGTGCGTACAGTTGGGCTTCAGCCCGTTGGCCATCGTCTGCATTGTCGGCACTGCCGGAGCGCTGGGTGATGCCGGTTCGCCTGCCTCGGACTCGACCCTCGGCCCGACCTCTGGCCTGAACATCGACGGCCAGCATCACCATATCTGGGACACCGTGGTGCCGACTTTCCTGCACTACAACCTGCCGCTGCTGGCGTTCGGCTGGGTGGCCGCGATGGTCCTCTGAACATCACATGGCCCCTGTGGGAGCGAGCTTGCTCGCGAAAGCGGTGAATCAGTTGCATAAAGGCTGACTGACACGACGCCTTCGCGAGCAAGCTCGCTCCCACAGGGGGATGTGGTGATTCGTTTGCTCAACTTTTGATCTGACGTGCCGTTAAAGCCTTTAACCACGCCAATAAAACCAAAAGAGTGAGCCCCCCCAATGCGCCTGAGCCTCAAGGCTAAAGTCCTCTCCCTTGCCGTCCTCCCGGTATTGCTCTTTGCGCTGGTCATCAGCCTGACCACGCTGTTCATTCTTCAGGGGCAGGCGCAAAAAGAGGTCGAACAGACCCGCGAACGCCTGCTCGGCGACGCCAAAGCCACTCTGCAAAGTTACGTCGCCGTGGCCATGACCACGATCAAACCGCTGTACGACGCGGCCGCCCCGGGCGATGACGCGGCGCGCGCGCAGGCGATCAAACTGCTCTCGGGGATTCGCTACGGCAAGGACGGCTACTTCTTCGGCTACGACTCCGAGACTGTGCGCCTGTTCAAGGCCAACGATCCCGAAGGCGTGGGTAAAAGCTTCAAGGACAACCGCGACCCGAACGGCGTCTACGTCAACCTCGGTCTGGTGAAAGTGGCGAAGGACGGCACGCATTATCTGCAATACAGCTCGCCGCTGCCG
Organism: Pseudomonas sp. NPDC098747; assembly: GCF_044760045.1. NCBI lineage: Bacteria > Pseudomonadati > Pseudomonadota > Gammaproteobacteria > Pseudomonadales > Pseudomonadaceae > Pseudomonas > Pseudomonas sp. NPDC098747. Next base: position 15,091 of record NZ_JBIWAL010000023.1, read on the forward strand.
GGCAACGCGAAAGTACTGGTGCCGAAACTCGGCTACACCGAATACCTGGCGAAGTGGGACATGGCGGTCGGTACCTCGGTCAACCTCGACGGCATCGAAGCGCAAGTGGCGCTGGTCGAAACGCAGGTGCAGGAACGCATGCAAGGCGTGGTGCTGAGCATCGTCGGCGTGGCGGTGGTGGTGCTGTTGGTAATCGCGGCGGCGGGGATGCTGCTGGCCAATACCATTTTGCGTCCGCTGACCCTGATGAAAGCCAACCTGGACGACATCGCCGCAGGCGAGGGTGACCTGACGCGCCGCTTGAACATCACCAGCCAGGACGAACTCGGCGAGCTGGCCGGCTCGTTCAATCGCTTCGTCGACAAGATTCATGGGCTGGTGCGACAGATCACCGAGATGACCACGCAACTCACCGGGCTGGTGACGCAGGTCTCGGATCAGGCCCAGCGTTCGGATAAGGCGATGGAGCGTCAGCGCCATGAGACCGATCAGGTCGCCACGGCGATCAACGAAATGTCCGCCGCCGCGCAGGAAGTCGCCAAGAGCGCGCAGAACGCCGCCGTCGCCGCCCAGCAGACCGACGAAGAAGGCCAGAGCGCCAAACGCGTGGTCGCTGGCAGCATCAAGCAGATTCATGCGCTGGTGGATGACATCCGCAGCAGCGGCGTGTCGCTGGACAGCCTGCAACAGGACGTGAGTTCGATTGTCGGTGTGCTCGGGGTGATCCGTTCGATTGCCGAACAGACCAACCTGCTGGCACTGAACGCGGCGATTGAAGCGGCGCGGGCCGGTGAGGCTGGGCGTGGTTTTGCGGTGGTGGCTGATGAGGTGCGCGCGCTGGCCAGTCGTACGCAGATCAGCACGCAGGAAATTCAGGCGATGATCGATCGCTTGCAAGCGGGCACACAATCGGCGGTCGAGGCGATGCGCCGCTCCAGTGAGGCCGGTGACGGCACCTCCGCGCAGGCCAATCAGGCTGGGGCTTCGCTGGATGCGATGGCGGAATTGATCGCGACCATCAACTCGATGAACGCGCAAATCGCCAGTGCTGCCGAGGAGCAGACGGCGGTGGCCGAAGAGATCAATCGCAGCGTGCATCAGATTGCGGTGGCGGTGGATAGTGTGGCGGATGAGACGCAGTTGGGGGCGCAGACTTCGCGCAGTTTGGCGGAGTTGGGGCAGCGGTTGGGCAAGTTGGTTGGGCAGTTCCGAATTTGATTTTTGGGTGAACCCTCGGGGCAGCCCTCACCCTAACCCTCTCCCAGAGGGAGAGGGGACTGACCGAGGTGTGTTGCGTCATACATCGACCTGAGAGATCCGGTCGATTATGGATTCACACCAGCTCTTCAGATCCGGTCGATTATGGATTCACAGCAGCTCTTCAGGTCCGGTCGATTATGGATTCACAGCAGTTTTTTCAGGTCGGCGTACTTCTGCAGCATCCCCCAATCAGTTCCCTCTCCCTCTGGGAGAGGGCTAGGGTGAGGGGCTCTTGATCTTCAAGCCCTCAAGGCCTGTCCCAGTAAGGCACGTCCCCAAAACACTCGACAAAGAAATCAATCACCGTCCGCACCTTCACCGACAATCGCCGGCTCCCCGGCCACAGCACCGCGATCTGCTGCGGTTCCAGACTGTTCGACACCTGATACTCCCCTAGCACCGGCACCAGTGTGCATTCGCGCACCGCTTCGCCAATCAGCCACGAGGGAAACATCACCAACCCCAGCCCCTGTTCGGCGGCTTGGGTGAGGGTGTCGGCGTGGTTGCCGGTGATCGGGCCCCTCACCGAATAGGGCGTCCAGTCGCCTTGATCCTGACGGAAAAACCAACGTTGCATGCCAGTCGCGCCCTTGTAGGCCAGACATTGATGTTGCGCGAGATCGTCGGGATGTTGCGGCGTGCCGTGGCGTTTCAGATACGCGGGACTGGCGGCGACCTGAAAGCGGTGCGGCGCCAGAATTCGCGCCTGCATGCTCGAATCGTGCAGCGCGCCGATGCGAAACAGCAGGTCTGCACCTTCCTGCAACGGATCGACGTAGTGGTCGGTTTGCTGGATGTCCAGTTGCAGCTTCGGGTAACGCGCGCACAACTGGCCGAGCCACGGCGTCAGATGCCGTTGACCAAACACCACCGGGGCGTTGATCCGCACCAGGCCGGTGGGTTCGCTTTGCTGTTCCTGCAAGGCTTGCTCGGCTTCTTCCAGTTGCACCAGCACCAGTCGCGCGTGATGGCCGAGCATGCGCCCGGCTTCAGTCGGCGTGACCGCGCGGGTATGGCGATAAAGCAATTGCTGGTTCAGCGCTTGTTCCATCAACTGGATTTGCCGGGAAATGGAGGAGGGCGCCACGCCCTCGCGGCGGGCGACTTCGGAGAAACTGCCGTGGTCGAGCACTGCAACAAACAGTCTGAGTGCCTTGAATCCGAGTTCATTGAGCCCGTGCATGGGTCGTCCTGCTGTGCGAGTTGCGCAAAAGTGTTGTCCTGATGCTCCCATTTATCGCACAGCGAAGCCAGCCGATAATCCGCGCCATCGTTTACTTGCACAGGTTTTGGTTATGCAGACGTTGGATGAGGTAAGTGTTAGCGCGCCGGTGGCCAAGCCGGGGTTGCGTTTGTTGTTGCTGCCGCTGGTGATTCTGGCGGGCATGGGTTTGTCGGTGGAGGCGGGTTTGCTCGGGCCGTTGGGGGTGCAGGTCGGGCATTTGTGGGCGACCTTGAGCATCTTCGGCGTCGGCTCGGCGATTCTGTTTTTGCTGCTGCTGTTTGCTGGTCCGCAAAAGGGCCCGGCGCTGACCGATCTGCCGCGCTGGCAGTTGATCGGTGGGTTTCTGGGGCCAATGTATGTGGTGGTTTTGACGTTGGCGACGCCGCATATCGGCATTGCGATGACGATGATCGCGATTCTGTCCGGGCAGGTCGGCAAGAGTGTCTTGATCGACCATTTCGGCTGGTTCGGGGCGACGCGCAAGAAGGTTAATGCTGAGCGTTGGCTGGCGTTGGGGTTGATTGTGGTGGCATTGGTTTTGATTGCGCGGGGGTGAGTGATGAGTCTGATTATTTTGTTGGCAGTGGTGGTGTTGGCTGGCGCGGTGTTGAGTGTGCAGGCGGCGATCAATGGGCGTCTGGGTGAATCCGTTGGGGTGTTGCGCAGTAGTTTGCTGACGTTTGTGGTGGGCGCGGTGGTGACCGGGTTGTTGATTTTGTTTTTTGAGCCGGCGCAGGCGGTGAGTTTGTTGGATGTGCCCAAATGGCAGCTGATGGGGGCGTTGTTTGGGGTGGTTTATATGATGGTGATGGTGGGCGCGGTGCCTGTGGTGGGTACGGCTGTGGCGACTGTTGCGGTGATTGTTGGTCAGCTTGGGATGGGCATGCTGATTGATAATTTTGGCTGGTTGGGGAATCCGGCGATTGAGCTGTCTTCGAGTCGGGTTTTGGCGATGGTGTGTTTGGGGTTGGCTTTGGTGTTTATGTATCGCAGTAGTGTTCGTTCTTCTTAGAAGTGTTTATTGGTGTGTATATCCGTTGCTGCGGGTGTGGCTGATTACGGTTCCGCCCTTACGGCGGGTCACTTTTGGCAAACGCCCCAAAAGTAACCAAAAGGTCTGTGCCCTGACGTTCGGCCCTCGCTGTGGCTCGGGTTCCTTCGCTCCGGGATTGATCCGGGGGCATCGCCTCCGGTTTGCTGCGCTGCACCTCCTCTCGATGTGTTTGGCTGCGCCAAACGGTCGCTGCGCTCCCACCCCCGGATCAATCCCGGAACGAAGCCTGCCGACGGGGCCTTGAGATCAAGAGCTGCACTCGAGCTAACGCTCATTGGGTTGAGTGGTGAAAGGCAATGCGTTCGGCTTTTGATTTGTGTGCAGTGGTCAACTAATTCCGGACACCTCAATAGGTAGTTTTGACGCCATCGCCCGCTCATAAGCAGTCGGTGTGAATTTGCCCCTCATCGGAACGCCGCCCGCCCAGCCCTCTCCCCAGGGAGAGGGGGCCGATTACTGTTGGTTTCGAAACTTATATTCGACTCGGTATCCCACGTCGGCGCACCTCGCCCAATCACCTCGGTCAGTCCCCTCTCCCTCCGGGAGAGGGCTAGGGTGAGGGGCTTTTGATCTGGCTTTTGATGTTGCTCTTAGCCCCCTTCGGCAGGCCGAGCGAAGGTGTCCATCAGGGGGTTAGGCGCGTAGCGCCGTGCGGCGAAGCCGCACACATCGAGAGGAGGTGCCGCGAAGCAAACCGGAGGCGATGCCCCCGGATGGACACCGTAGCGAGGGAACACTGAGCCTCAGCGAAGTGCCGTACGCCGGGGGCAAAGCCTTTTGGTTCCTTTTTGGCGTTTGAAAAAGGGACTCGCTGTAAAAGCGAAACCGCCAGAAGCCCCAACCGCAGCAACGGATATGCCCCCAGAACCAAAACCCAAAACCCAAAAACAAACAAAATCAAAAGATCGCAACCTGCGACAGCTCCTACACTGAAGTCTACGGCTTGCAAAGCCTCAGACAACCACAACCCAAGGAGTCTGTCCCATGCCTGACAGAAAATGCGATTGTCCCGGATGTAAATGCACCATCAAAGACGGCGAGCATGCGTACGCTGTGCACGGCAAGCACTATTGCTGCGAGGCCTGCGCTCACCACCACAAGGGGGGCGCGGAATGTTCAAGCAAGGGCTGCCACTGCGCGCATCCCAAGTAACCGTAACGTAAAAAAGTGGAGCCTAATCAGGCTCCACTTGCAGTTTCAGACTGTCATCATCCAGCCGTTCTATGTGGCGGACAGTGCCGAACAGTCGTCGGCCTTCGACCGTCAGTGATACGGTCCTGGCCCGCTCCAGGTCTTCCGGAAATGGCGCATTGACCAGCAGGGCGAAGCTGAATGGATCGTCCGCGACGGCTTCCAGGTCAACTTGGCAATCAGCACTGATGATGCGGCCGGATGGAATGTCCAGGCTGTAATCCAGTTTAGCCAGGCTGGTTGCCATTTCTTGCTTCCCCCGTTGATTCGACGCCTTACAGAGCTTAGCTGGTCGGTCGCCAGACAACATTTTCCACACCGAATTTTTCCGCCATCGGTTTGCTGGTCTTCTGCACTTTCTCACGGCCGAAGCGCGGTATCCGACCTACCCCTGCGTCGCAGCTCGCCCAGTGCCAAGCCTCGGCGTTGTCCATTTTGTCCGAGCGGATAATGAACGACTTGGGCGTGCCGTGAAGGGTGTAGTCGATGACATAGAGTTTTGCGTTGTTCATAAAGCCCGTATTCCTCCCTGTGGTAATAGAGGGATCGCGGTGCGCCGGGAAAATTCACTCGGATTGTCGGACGGTATCTATCAATGGCGACGCGTTGGTTGTTGTGCAGTGCGATTAATTGAACTTGCACAGAACCTGTGGGAGCTAGCCTGCTAGCGATAGCAATCAACCAGTCGATGAAGATGTTGACTGGAGAGCCGCCATCGCGAGCAGGCTCACTCCTACATGAGGGCTTTGCTGTTCTCAGGATTTGGGAACGCCGTTTTCCCACGCAGACCAGTTTTTCAGGATGTCCTGCACCAACGGATTACCCGCGCGATAGAGGTTTTCAAGCGCTGGAACGAATCCGCCCTGATCGGCATATTTCAGCAAGTTATCCACTTCGCTGCCGCCAGGTTCAGGACGGTCGAAGTCGGAGCCTGCGCGAACGACTGCCAGGCGTTGTATGTCCACCAGACCTTCGCGGCTCGCGCGCAGCAGGGCCTCGTAGGTGGAGTTGTCTTCCTGTTGCGTCGTGCAGTATTCGCCCTTGTTTTCGGTCAGCAGTTTGGTCCAGACCTCGGCGCGTTCACTCAGGCGCGTGCCGGAAAACCAGGTGTTGCCCGCCAGTGTGTCGCAACGGGTGACCACCGGCGGTTGGTTGGCTGGCGCAGAAGGGTATTTCAGGCGCCAGGCGGCTGATTCCTTGCTCTCGCTCAGCTCGACTTTATGGCTCAGGGCGAAGGCCTTGGCCTGCAGTTGAGGGTTGAGTTCGAAGACTTCGGTCTTGTAGTCCAGCGGTGGTTTTTCGTTCGGGCCTTTGGTGTTGATGCCGATGTAGCCGGTCGGCCAACTCGCAGGCGCATCACGCGAATCGAGTTCCCACTGGGTGCCGAATTCCACCAGATAATGTGCCCACGCGGCCGTGCCGATGGTCCCGTGTTTGGGGTTGATCCCGGCAATGCCTGCGATCAGGAAATAGCTTTTGCGCAGGTCGAATTTCGGCGACAAGGCCAATGCCAGGGTCGATGCCGCCGCGTTGGTCTGGCCCATGCCAGTGGTCAGCAGGCACACCTGCTGCGTGTTGCAGCGGATGGTCGGGTACTCGGCGGACAGGCCCGGCACACGGATTTCCTGCTTGAGTTCCAGGCGCTCGATCCAGTGTTGCGCCTCCGGGGCGAACATGGTGATCAGCACTATTTTTGGCTGAAACGGTGCTTGCGCTGCCCAAGCGGTGGAAGAGAGCAGGGCCGCTGCGGCCAGTGAAACTCGCGTCATTGCGTGCATAAAAAACTCCTGATTTCAGAATTGATAACCGATGCCGGCGTAGTAACCCCAGCCATTCGAGCGGGCGCGGAAATTGCCGTCGCCAAAGTTCAGCTCGCTGCCATCTTCCCAGTTGCCGCCGTTGTGGAAGTAACGCCCGACCAGGGTGAAGCGCAAATGGGTGAACGAGTAGAGCAACACGTTAGTCGCGACCGTCGCGTTGGCGGTGCGTGCCGGGTTGTCCTTGTGGATGTCGGAGCCGAAATCGAAGTTGGTGAAGCCGATGTAGGTCAGCGAGGCGCCGTTGCTGAACTTGTCGATAGGGATGATGTACTTGAGCTGCGCGCGGTAGCCGTCCCACGAATATTCATTGCTCGCGCCGTAGTTTTCCCACTGGTAACGCCCGTACAGGTTGGCCGACAGATTGACCCGCGAATGGGTATCAATGTCGGTGCCGAAGCCGCTGTACAAGGTGTTGGCGCGGTTCTCTTTGCGGCTGCCGTGGTCGTAGATCCAGTCAAACGCTATATACCATTCCTTGAACGGGCCGATGGCCAGGCTGCGGCCGGCGAGGTAGTCGATGGAGATGCGCGGTTCGTGCTCCATGAACACCGGCGAGCCGTGGTCCCACACGCCTTTGTCGTGGCTGTTGCCGATGTTGAAAATCTTCGGCACGTCGATGTAGCCGTACAGCTCAAAGGGCCCCTTGCGCCCGAAATACTCGTATTCCAGGTAGATGTCATCGGCCGGTTGTGGACCGAAGCTTATGTCTTTGCTACCGATCAGGGTCAGGTCCTGGTTGTACCAGTCCGACAGGTAGGCGCCTTTTTTCGGTGGACTGGCTTCGGGGCTGAGGGTTTCACCCTGGGCGGACTCTTCGGGGAGGGCTGGTTGCGCGCAAGTACTTTGACTGAGAACTCCGGTAACGCCAGTCAGTAGCAAGGAAACAGCAAACGTGCGCGCAAAAGGTGCGCGAAGAAGAGAAGCGACGTGCATGCGAAGTCCTTTTTCTGCGGATCAAGGCCCGGATTCTGCGGGCCTGGCTGATGTGCGGCGAAAGTGCCGCGATTGACGCTTCGCAAACGTTTGCATAAGGCGTACCAGTTTCTTTGTTGCACTGAAGATCACTGTGGGAGCGAGCTTGCTCGCGAAGGCGCTGGGTCAGCCAATGCATCCTTTTCTGGGCCAACGCTTTCGCGAGCAAGCTCGCTCCCACAGGGGAATTACTTGTAGTCGAAGTTCCCGTATTCGCAGGCTGAAAGCCGCGAATTAGAGGGCCTAGTCTTAAAGTATTAACACCATTTAATCCGCGCCCCATTTCCAGGCGTCTACTAGCGTTGTGAGCAATTACGCGGTTTGTGATGACCGTCGCAGTCTTGATTCGCGTGTCGAACAAGCACTCGTTCGCACGTCTTCAAGGAAGAATTGGCCACGACAAGGAGTAGCCCGTGCAAGCAAGGTTTGGTGTTGCCCTCGTATCGCGTTTTTCCCCTCTTTCCCTTGCTGTACACCTGAGTGTCGTCGGGCTGTTGTTCGGCGGCGTGAGCACTCCGGCGCTGGCCACTTGTTCCACCATCGGCACCACCGTGACCTGTACTGGTGTGCCGAGCCTGCCGCTGTTTCTCAACAACTTCAACAGTGCCACCAACGGCCTGACGGTCAACGTCAACAGCGGGGCGCAGATGAACGCGACCCTCGGTGGCCGGGTGATGAACCTGACCGGGGTGAACATCACCCTGAACAACTCCGGCACACTCGACCCGGCGTTGCTGGGCCTGGTCTCGGTGTTGAGCGGCGGCGCGTTCATCGGCACGGGTGCCACCAGCACCGTCAGCGTGCTCAATAACGCCAGCGGAATCATGCGCGGCACCGGCATGTTGCTCGGGGTCAATCTGACCAGCGTCGACGGCTTGGCCATCGGTGTGAACAACGCTGCGGCCGGCACCACCAGCATCACCAACAACGGCACCATCACCTCGACCGGGCTGTCGATTGGTGGCATCACGCTGGCCGATACCCCGGTGGTCGGCATTTACGGTGGCTCGCAAGTCAACATGACCAACAGCAGCACTGGCGTCATCAACGGCCGGATCGCGTTCGAGTCGTCGGCAGCGGGCAATACTTTCACCAACGCCGGCGCAATTACCGGCGGCGTGTCGATGGGCGCAAGCAGCACCAACACCTTCACGGCGGTGACCGGTTCTTCGGTCCAGGTCGGTGACGGTATTCAGGTTTCGGTGGGTCTCGGTGGTCTGATCGGCATCGACCTGACCTTCGCCCCGACCGGCACCGTCGATGGCGGCGCAGGCGGCACCAACAGCCTGATCCTGCAAAACCCGATCGGCGTTGGCGGCGGTACTACCGGAGTCGGCACAGCGTCCAGCGCCACCTACGTCAACTTCAACAACCTGACCATCAACAGCGGCACCTGGACCTTGCAGGGACCACTGGTCAGTGGCGCGACTACGCTCAATGGCGGCGTCGCCCAGTTCAACAACAACGCCACGTTTGGCAGCGGTGTGATCACCTCCAACGGCGGGATTTTGCAGGCGAGCAACGCCGGGTTGAACGTCAGCAATTTGATCTCTTTGGGCGCGGGTGGCATGACCGTGCAGGGCACCAACGGCACCACCCTAAGCGGTGTGATTTCGGGCAGCGGCGGCCTGACCAAGATCGGTACCGGCCAATTGAATCTCAGTACGGCCAATACCTATCTGGGCAACACCACCCTCAATGGCGGTACGGTGCAGTTGGGCAACAACCTGGCATTCAGTAGCGGCAACCTCAACTTTACCGGCGCGACCAGTCTGTCGGCGCCGGGCACCATCAACCTGAACAATGCGATCAGCCTCGGCGGCACGATGACCGCCACTGGCACCGGCGCGCTGACCCTCGGCGGATCGATTACCGGCAGCAGTGGTATCACCAAAACCGGCAGCGGCAACCTGACCCTCAGCGGCGCTAACACCGGTTACACCGGCACGACCACATTGAGCGCCGGCAGCTTGCTGGTGACCAATAACGATTCTCTGGGCAGCGGTGCGCTGACCACCGCCGCCGGCACCAACCTCGACAGCACTGCCAACGTCACTCTGGCAAATAACATCGGCATGACCGGCGCGCTGAACGTGCTCGGCAGCAATGCGCTGACGCTGGGCGGCATTCTCTCTGGCACGGGTGCTATCACCAAAACCGGCACCGCCAGCCTGACCCTGAACGGCAATAACACCAACGCAGGCACTACCGCGCTCGACGCCGGTAGCCTGTTCGTCGGCAGCAACACCGCGCTTGGCACTGGCGCATTGAATGCGGCCGCCAATACCACGCTGGATGCGACCGCGGCGGTGAGTTTGGCCAACGCCGTTGCGCTGGCGGGAGGGTTGACCATTGGTGGTACTCAGGCATTGGGGCTGAGCGGCGTCGTCAGTGGCGCCGGCAACCTGATCAAGAATGGCACGGCGAACCTGAGCCTCAGCGGCAACAACACCTTCTCCGGCGGCACCGCGCTCAATGCCGGTACGCTGATTGTCGGTTCGAACACGGCGCTGGGCACTGGCGCATTGACGACGGCGGCGGGCAGCACGCTCGATGCAAGCACCGCTGTGGCGCTGACCAATGCCATTAGCCTCGGCGGCAATCTGGACATCGGCGGCAGCGCTAACTTGACCCTTGGAGGCGTGGTCAGTGGCAGCGGCGGGCTGACTAAGCGCGGTGTGGGCAACCTGATACTCAATGGCGCCAATACCTTCCTGGCTGGCACTTCACTGACAGCAGGTACTCTCACCATTGGCAATGCGGCTGCACTGGGCACTGGTGCCTTGACGATTGCCGATACCTCGACGCTGGACAGCAGCACCTCCGTCAGTCTGACCAATGACATCAACCTCAACAGTGCGCTGACAATCGGTGGCAGCAACAACCTGGGCCTTGTCGGTGTGATCAACGGTGTCGGCCAATTGATCAAAAGTGGCGCGGCCAACCTGACCCTCGACGGCGCCAACACCTTCAGCGGCGGCACCATGCTGAATGCCGGCAGCCTGACCGTCGGCAGCGGCGCGGCACTCGGCACCGGTGCCCTTACCGTGGCAGGAGCGGGCACCCTCAACAGCAACTCGGCCGTGAGCCTGAACAACAACGTCATTCTCAACGCCAACCTCACCGCCGGCGGCGCCAACGCGCTGACCCTCGACGGTGTGATCAGTGGCGGTAACGGTTTGATCAAGACCGGCGCGTCGAGCCTGACCCTCAACGGCACCAACACGTACACCGGCGTGACGGCGCTGAATGCTGGCTCGCTGATCGTCGGTTCCAGCACCGCGCTCGGCGCCGGCGCGTTGAACGCGTCGAATGGCACCACGCTGGACGCCAACACTGCTGCGATCCTGGCCAACAACGTCAACCTCGCCGGCACCCTGACCGTTGGCGGCACCAATGCGCTGACCCTCGGTGGCTTGGTTGCCGGTATCGGGGGGCTGGTCAAGAACGGCGCGGCCGACCTGACCCTCAACGGCGCCAACGCCTATTTTGGCAACACTGCCCTGAACACCGGCAAACTGATCGTCGGCAGCAACACCGCGCTGGGCTCCGGCACATTGAACGCGGCGGCAGGCACCACGCTGGACGCCAATACCGCCGTCAGCCTGAACAACGCAGTGGTATTGGCCGGTGCCTTGAACGTCGGCGGCACGGCGAATCTGACTCTGACCGGTCTGGTCAGCGGCGCTGGCAGTCTGGTGAAAGACGGCGCGGCCAATCTGATTCTCAACGCTGCCAACAACTTCATCGGCGGCACCGCCCTGAACGCCGGTACGCTGACCGTCGGCAACAGCTCGGCACTGGGTTCCGGCGCACTGACGGTTGCGGGCGCGGCGACGCTGGACAGCAATTCGCCGCTGGTCAGTCTCGGCAACGCTGTCGCCCTCAATGCGGCACTGACCGTTGGCGGTACGCAGAACCTGACCCTCGGCGGCATCACCAGCGGCACCGGCCAGTTGATCAAGGACGGCGCGGCCAACCTGACCCTAAATGGCAACAACACCTTCAGCGGCGGCACCGCCCTTAATGGCGGCACGCTGACTCTCGGCAATGCCAACGGTTTGGGCAGCGGTGGGTTGATCGTCGGCGGCGCTGCAACTCTGGATAACAGTGCGTCCTTCGGGATCGGCAATGCGATCACGTTGAACGCCGGACTGACCGTTGCGGGTAACAACGACCTCAGCCTCAACGGCATCATCGACGGCGCAGGCAGCCTGACCAAAAACGGTCTGTCAGATTTGACTCTGGCCGGCAACAACACCTTCACCGGCGCGCTGAATATCGTCTCCGGCAGCGTCACCACGCTTAATACCAATGCACTGGGCGCGACTTCCGGCGTAAACATCAGCGCCGGTGCCGGGCTGAATCTCGGCAGCGATGCAAGCCTCGCCGCACTGACGGGCAGCGGCAGCGTGCAACTCACCGGCAGCAATACGCTGACCGTCGGCGGCGTCAACTCTACCAGCACCTTCGACGGTGACCTCAGCGGCAGCGGCGGGCTGATCAAGGTCGGCACCGGCACGTTGAACCTCACCGGGATCAACGGCATTACCGGCAACACCGCGATCAACGGCGGCATCGTGGATCTCAGCGGTTCGCTGGCCAGCGCACAGATCAACGTCAATACCGGCGGTACCCTGACCGGTACCGGTTCGGCGCTTGGTGCGGTGAACGTCAACAACGGCGGGCATCTGGCGTTGGCTTCGGGCGATACCCTGTCCGCCGGGTCATTGACCCTCGCGGCCGGGAGCAACGTTGATGTCTCTCTCGCGACACCTTCTACTACTTCTCTGATGAACATCGGCGGCAACGTCACTCTCGACGGCAACCTCAACGTCACCGATGGCGGCGGGTTCGGCGTCGGTGTTTACCGTTTGTTCAACTACACCGGCGCCCTGACCAACCAGGGCCTCGATGTCGCCAGCGTGCCGGTGGGTTATGCACTCGGCGATCTGGTGGTGCAGACCGGCGTGGCCAACCAGATCAACATTCAAGTGTCGGCACCGAACTCCGATATTCGTTACTGGGACGGCAGCCAGACCATTGCCAACGGCGTCGTCGATGGCGGCACCGGTACATGGAATGCGGTCGGCACCAACTGGACCGATGCCAACGGTCTGGTCAACCAGCCATGGGCCGGCGACTTCGCAGTGTTCCAGGGCACGGCGGGCACCGTGACGGTCAACGGCACGCAGTTGTTCACCGGCATGCAGTTCCTCACCGACGGCTACAGCCTGGTCAACGGCACGGCGGCGCAACTCACTGCCGTCAACGGCACCGGTGGGACCACAGCGGTGCGCGTTGATCCGGGCGTGACTGGCACCCTCGACGTCAACATCGGTGGCAGCGGCATTCTCAACAAACTCGACAGCGGCACCTTGGTGCTCAATGGCGCCAACACCTACAGCGGCGGCACGCAACTGGATGGTGGCAAAATCATCGTCGGCAGCAACACCGCGCTGGGCAGCGGTACGCTGACCGCCAACGCCGGTACGCAACTGGACAGCAACGCCGCAGTGACCCTCGGCAACGCCGCGACGCTTAACGGCAATCTGACCGTGGTAGGCAGCAATGCGCTGACCCTCAACGGTGTGATTGGCGGCACGGGCGGCCTGATCAAAACCGGCGCGGCCAATCTGACGCTTGGCGGCAACAACGCCTTCCTGGGGCCTGTTGCGCTGAATGCCGGCGGACTGATTCTGGCGTCGAATTCGGCACTGGGTTCCGCCACCCTGAACGCGGCGGGCGGCACCACGCTCGATGCGAGCATGGCGGTAGCGGTGAACAATGCGGTCAACCTGGCGGGTAACCTCGGCATTGGCGGCACGGCAGATCTGACGCTGGCCGGCACGATCAATGGCGCTGGCAGCCTGAGCAAAAACGGTGCGTCCAACCTGACCCTCAGCGGCAATAACAACTTCCTCGGCGGCATCAACCTGGGCGCCGGCACCCTGACCGCCGGCAGCAACTCGGCGCTGGGGCTGGGCGACCTCACCGTGGCCGGCGCCTCGGCGCTGGACAGCAACAGTGCGCTGAGCCTGGGCAACAACGTCGTGCTCAACGCCAACCTGAGCAACACCGGCAACAACAACCTCACCCTCAGTGGCGTGGTCGGCGGCGCGGGCGGACTGATCAAGGACGGCGCGTCGAACCTCACCCTCAACGGCACCAATACCTTCACCGGCGGCACCACCTTGAATGCCGGCACCCTGACTCTTGGCACCGCTGCGGCATTGGGCTCCGGCGCAGTGACCGTGGCTGGCGCATCGACCCTCGACAACAGTTCGCCGCTGGTGTTGGCCAACAACGTCAACGTCAATGCGAACCTGACTTTGGCCGGCAACAACAACCTGACCCTCGGTGGTGTGATTGCCGGGACGGGGACGCTGAGCAAAAACGGTCTGGCCGACCTGACGTTGAGCGGCAACAACACCTTCAGCGGTACCTTCGATGTGCTGTCTGGCAGCCTGACCACGTTGAGCGGCACGGCGCTGGGCAACAACGCCACGGTCAATCTCGGTGCCGGCACCGCGCTCAACCTTGGTGCTTCGGGCAGCCTCGCCAGCCTGACTGGCAGTGGCACTGCCCTGATCGGCAGCGGCAATACTTTGAGTCTCGGCGGCGGCAACCTCAGCAGCACCTTCGCCGGGATTCTCAGCGGCACGGGTGAGTTGGAAAAACTCGGTACGGGCACGCTGACTTTAAGTGGCGTCAGCGACCTCACTGGCGACACCACCGTTAATGCCGGCACCTTGCAGGTCAACGGCTCGCTGACCAGTGCCAACGTGCTGGTTAACAGCGGCGGCACCCTCGGCGGCAGCGGCACGTTGACCAGCGCGGTGACGGTGGCTGATGGCGGACATCTGGCGGGTGTCACCGGCAGCACCTTGTCGGTGGATTCGCTGGTGTTCAGCGGCAATTCCAATTTCGACGTCGGCCTCGGTACGCCGGTGTCCGGCGGCGGTAACGCGTTGGTCAACGTTGGCGGCAACCTGACCCTCGACGGCACACTTAACGTCAGCGACATCGGTGGTTTTGGCAGCGGCGTGTATCGCTTGATCAACTACACCGGCGGCCTGATCGACAACGGCATGCTCATCGGCAGCGTGCCGGGCAGCGTCACACCTGGCGATCTGCAACTGCAAACAGCGTTGGCCAATCAGCTTAATCTGCTGGTCACCGCGCCAGCCGCCACCGTGCAGTTCTGGGACGGTAACCAACTGATCGCCAACGGCACGGTCGACGGTGGCAGCGGTACCTGGGGCACCGGCACCACGAACTGGACCGACGTCAACGGCACCACCAATCAGGGCTGGACCAGCAACTTCGCAGTGTTCCAGGGCACGGCGGGCACGGTCACGGTCAACGGCGCGCAAACCATCACTGGCATGCAATTCGTCACCGATGGCTACAGCTTGGCGAACGGCACGTCGGGTTCGCTGAACCTGGTCAACGGTTCACTGGGCAACGCCACGGTGCGTGTCGATCCGAACGCCACGGCAACCGTCGGTGTAGCGCTCAACGGCGCCGGCACCCTTGGCAAATACGACACCGGCACACTGGTGCTCAACGCTGCCAACGGCTACACCGGCGGCACCGCGCTCAATGGCGGCAAAATCGTCGTCGGCAACAACGCTGCGCTCGGCACTGGGGCGTTGACCGCGGCCAACGGCACGGCGCTGGCCAGCAACGCCGCTGTCAGCCTCAGCAATGATGTGCTGCTGAACGGAGGATTGAACGTCACCGGCTCCAACGCTCTGACCCTCGGTGGTGTGGTCAGCGGCAGCGGCAGTCTGATCAAGACTGGCGCATCGAGCCTGACCCTCAACGGCAGCAACACTTACGGCGGCGGCACCCAGCTCAATGGCGGCACGCTGGTTCTCGGCAACAACAGCGCAATCAGCAGCGGTGCATTGAGCGTGCTCGGCAACGGCACTCTGGACAGCACCTCGGTACTGCAACTGGCCAACGCCATTAATCTTGGTGCCGAGCTGACTCTGCCCGGCAACCAGAACACCACGCTGATCGGCGCGGTGACGGGCACCGGCAGTCTGGTGAAAAACGGCGCGGGCGACCTGGTGCTCAGCGGCGCCAACACCTACAGCGGTGGCACCACGCTGAATGGCGGTAGCACTCGCGGCGACACCAGCAGCCTGCAAGGTGCAATCGCCAACAACGCGGCGCTGACCTTCGAGCAAAACGCCGACGGCAGCTACACCGGCAACCTCACCGGTACCGGCACGCTGAACAAAACCGGCAGCGGCCAACTGCTGCTGACCGGCAACAACAGCTTCACCGGCAACACTTCGGTGCAGGCCGGCACCTTGATCGTCAACGGTGTGCTCAACAGCGCCAACGTCAACGTCGCCAGCGGCGCGCAGATTGGCGGTGGTGGTCAGCTGGGCGGTTCGCTGCAACTGGCCGACGGCGCGACGCTGGCCGGTGGCGGCACGGCAACACCGATGTCGGTCGGTGCGTTGGCGTTGTCTTCGGGGACTGATCTGGACTTCAGCCTCGGCTCGGCTGTCAGTTCCACCACGGTGGTCAACGTCGCCGGCAACCTGACGCTGGACGGCACGCTGAACATCAGCAACGCCGGCGGTTTCGGCACCGGGGTCTATCAACTGTTCAGCTACGGCGGCAGCCTGACCGACAACGGTCTGGTCTACGGCAGCCTGCCGGTAGCGCAGGCCAACCTGACCCTGCAAACCGCCATTGCCAATCAGATCAATCTGCTGGTGCAGGGCTCGCCGGGTGAGGTGCAGTTCTGGAACGGCGGCACCACCAATCCTGATGGCAGCATCGGTGGTGGTAGCGGCGTGTGGGGACCGGGCACCAACTGGACTGATCCGAGCGGTACCCAGGCACTCGGTGCCAACGGCCAGTTCGCGGTGTTCGGCGGGCAGGGCGGCACGGTCACGGTGCAGGGCAATCAGAATTTCACCGGTTTGCAGTTCCTCGCGGCCGGCTACAGCCTGGTACCTGGTGCTGGCGGCACGCTGACCCCAGTCAACGGCACGAATGGCAGCTTCGTACCGGTGCGAGTGAATGCCGGTGCGAGCACGGAAATCTCCGTTCCGCTGGTGGGCACGGGCGGTATCGAGAAACTCGATTCCGGCACCCTGATACTGAGCGGCGCCAACACCTACAGCGGTGGCACCACGGTCAGCGGCGGCACGCTGATCGGTGACAGCACCAGCCTGCAAGGCAACATCCTCAACAACGCCTCACTGTTTTTCGTGCAGGACTTCAATGGGCGGTTCAACGGTCGCCTTAGTGGTCTAGGCGCCATGGCCAAACGTGGTGCCGGCACCTTGCTCTTGACCGGTGATAACCCGTTCAGCGGCACCGTCGCGGTCGATCAAGGCGTGCTACAAGTCGGCAGCCGCGCCGCGCGTGCCTCGTTGGGCGGGCAAGTCACCGTCGCCAACGGCGCCGCGCTCAGCGGTAACGGCAGCGTCGGTTCGCTGGTCAACAATGGTCTGGTGCAATCCGGGGCCGAGGCGGGCACTTTGAGTGTTGCCGGCAACCTGACCAACGCCTCCGCTGGTGTGCTGGCGCTGACCATAAGTTCGCCCACCGCGACACCGCTGGCGGTGGGCGGCACCGCGACGCTCGGCGGCGGTTTGCAGGTCAACTCGCTTGCGCCGTTCACCAGCAATACTACGTATTCGCTGATCACGGCGGGTGGCGGGGTGATCGGTACTTTCAACGCTGCGGATCTGCCGCAATACGCATTCCTCGATTCGGCTTTGGTATACGACGCCAACGCGGTGAACCTGGTGGTCAGCCGCAACGGCAACTCGTTCGTCGATGTCGCTGCCACGGGCAACCAGCGCAACACCGCTTCGGCGTTGTCGCGCAACGGTGCGGCCGGCGATGCGTTGCAGAACGAGATCGTCAACCTCAGCGTGGCGGGGGCGCGCAATGCCTTCGACAGTCTGTCAGGGGAGATTCACGCCAGCACCGCCAGTGCGATCCTCGAGGATTCGCGTTACGTGCGCGAAGCCGTCAACGATCGCATGCGCCAGCCGTCGTGCAGCGCGCCGGATGATCCACGCCGAGCCCTGGCACCAAGTGACAACCAGTTGAGCAGTAACGGTTGCCATGGCGAAATGGTCGGCTGGGCCCGCGCACTCGGCGCCTGGGGTGAGTCCGATGGCGACAGCAACAGCGCCAGCCTCGACCGCAACCTCAGTGGCTTCATGCTCGGCACCGACAAGCAACTTGATGAGCAATGGCGCGTGGGCATGGCGGCCGGTTACACCCGTAGCGACCTCGACGCCCATGATCGTCGCTCGGATGCCACGGTCGAAAGCTACCACTTGGCGGCGTACCTCAACTCGCAGTTCGAGGCACTGGCCGTGCGCCTCGGCGCGGCGTACAGCTGGCACGATATCGAGACCAAACGCGACGTCAGCGTCGGCACCTACAACGACCGTCTGGAGGCCAATTACGACGCCCGCAGCGCTCAGGTGTTCGGTGAAGTCGGCTACACCGTAGAAGCCGCCGGCATAGCGCTGGAGCCGTTCGCCGGCCTTGCCTACGTCAACTACGACACCGACAAAGCCAAGGAAAAAGGTGGAGTGGGGCGCCTGAAGGCCGATGCCGATCAGGACATCACCTTCTCCACCCTCGGCCTGCGCGCCGGCAAAGTCATCACCCTGGCCAACGGCGGGCAATTCACCCCGCGCGCCGCCATCGGCTGGCGACATGCGTTTGGCGACACCAAACCCGACGCGGACCTGACCTTCATGGACGGCGGCGCCTCGTTCAGCACCCAAGGCGTACCGATTGCCAAGGACAGTGCGCTTGTCGAAGCGGGTGTGGACTTCCAGATCAGCCCGACCGGCAAACTCGGTATCGGCTACTCGGGGCAGCTGTCGGACGACAACAACGATCACGCCATGACCATCAGCTTCAGCCTTGGCTTCTGATTTAGGGTCGAAGCACTTTTAACCGCCCGAAAGGGCGGTTTTTTTTGGCAAGGCAAACCGCTGTCACACCCGTGTACGAAGGCGCTGGTTACCGTCCTGTCCGACGTAATGTCTGTAGGAAATATGGCCGGAGATGGCCCGTTTTTTTTCTATCGGAAAAGCCCTACGTCAAATATCGACTCATCTGACTTCACCGATTCGGCCGTCACCCACACAGTCCTGTGTTTTCAACAAACGCAGGGAGATGTGGATGCTAACTGTCGGCAGGCTCATGGTTTTCAAACGAGATATCGAAAGTTTTCCCTGCGGTTTTCAGCTGTCCGCGTGCAGTGCCGGGTTTCTGAAATTACCTGGCGAGCGCCTCGTGCTGGTTGCTCCACTGATTCGCGATGGGTCGTCTGAACGAGGCCTGTCATGAGTTCCCCAGCCAATCTCGCTGCTGCTGCCGCATCAAAAACTGCCATCGGTTCTCCCGGTGCCTGCCCACTGCGACAAACCCACGTGCAACTGCTGCCGTTGAGCTACGGTCTGGTGGAAAGGTCCCAGGATTCAAGTGCCGAATTGCAGTTGCCGTACACCCTGACTGCGCGCCCGTTGGGTATTCGCAGGTTGCGCGATGGCTGGCTGTACATCATCGACAGCCTCAGCGTCGAACTCCACGAGTATCGAGTACTCGACGGTATCGTCACTGCGCTGCTGCATAAGGGCAAAACGGTCAACGAGGATCACCGCACGCCGATTGAAGAGCGCCCGGCACTGATCTTTTCGCGCAAAAGCACGCTGTACGTGACCTACGCCGAGGTGCAGTGGACGGTGAGCAAATGCGCTCAGGTGCAGGGCAGCGCTGAGGAGCGCGAGTACTTCATGCAAGCGGTAGAACTGGTGGCGGTGGATTGCCAGGTCGGCGGCGAGCATTTGCTGACCGTCAATCAGGCAAAGCGGTGGCTGGCGGAGATGGCGGCCGACGCTGAGTCGGTTGCCGAAGCGGATGCGACACGGCTGCCGACCGTACAGGTCAGTGACGCCCCCGAGCACGAACGCGAACCGTATTTGTGGGAGCAACCCCGGCGCTTTCGAGAAGTGCACATCGGCGAGTTTCTCGGCCAGGTGCGCGTTGCCTATCAGGACGACACGCTGTTTTTGCTGGTCAACGATGATTTGGGCGTGATGCGCGATCTGGCTGAATACCAGGACACGGTGGTTGGCTGGGTCGATGACTGGAGCAACACCGACAACAACTCCAGGGATTATCTGCTGGCCAGCTATATCGAGTCGCTGAGCCAGCTCGGTGCCGCCAATTTCGACGCTGTGGCCAAGGCCAGCGAGCAGCCGTCGGCCTCGGCCCTGTTCGCCGATCTTGAACAACTGCCCGAGCCGGGTCGGGAGAACACCCGCAAAGCGTTGCTCGATTATTTGAACAAGGGCGGCAATGTCGAACCAACCTGCGCAGACGCGGCGCCGGAGCTGGAGCAACTGCGCGAAAAGGCGCTCGATCAGGCGCTGGCACTGAATCGCTTTGACGGCGTCGCACCGGACTACACCGCCTACGGGCGTGCCACGGGCGAGGCGGATCGTCGTTATTACACGCGCCAGTACTTCGAGGCGGTCGCCCCCGAAGATTTTGTCGAGCGGCACCTTTCAACATTGGTCGACCTCGGCAAGAACCAGGATCGCCGCATGAAAGATGTACTCGACGGCCCGGTGCTCAGCGGCAAACGCGGGGTCAACGACCTGATCGACCGTCCGGCGATGGACGAGAGACTGAACTTCCTGCGCGACGACCTCGGCCGCTGGAATCGCCTCCTCGAGCGGATCACCGCCGACCGCACGCAACTGCTGTGCGCCGGCAGGTTCCACCGCGCGGCCTGGTATTACGATGTGCAAGTGCCGGATCAACTCGGCCAGGCCCTCAGCACCGAATACGCCTGCCTCAAGGACATCTGCCGCAGCGATACGGCGAGCGAAAAACTGCTCGGTTATCTGGAAGAACACCCGCAACTCACCCGCATCGTGTTCTACACCTTGCCGCTGCGCCTGCAATCGGAGCAGGCGGGGCAGTATTCGACACTGTTCAACGCCGGCATGGCGACGTTCAACAACCTGCCGGACTGGCTGGCCAAACTGAAAAAGATCGAGCAACCGCAACTGCCGGCCCTCGACGACCTGCCCGAACACACCCGCGCCGTCGCCGATGCCGTGCAGCATGCTTACAGCCCGGCGCTGAACCTGGGGCTGATCCGCGCGCTAGAGGGCTTCGACCTGTCGGGCGAGAAAATTCCCGACCTCGACGAACTGTTCCAACGCCTGCCCAAAGCGTTGCGCCTGCGCGTCTTCGACGCGGCGAAAACCAGCGGCGTGACCTTCACCGTCGCTAGCCCTGCGCAACAGTCGGCATTGCAAACCGCGATCAAGGAAGTCCTGCGCGAGCGCGAATACCTCAAGACCCTCAACCGCGAACGCAACCAACTCACCCACAACAAGAATCGCCAAGGCCACAAAACCCCGAGAGCGGCGCAGTTGCAGGAAGAAATCGTGCGCGTGCGCGCCCAACTGACGCAGATCGAAGGGCGATTGGCGGCGGCGTTGAGCCCAATTGAGGAACTGCCGGATCGCGCGGCGAGGCTGTACGGTGCAACGCCTGCTAGGGCGGGGGTGACAGTGGTGTTTCCACCGGCGCAGCAAGGGGAGTTGCGGAGTTTGCTGGGGAATATTCGGTTGGGGGTTGGCGGGGTGTCGGCGGGGAGTCTGGTGAAGACGGAGGGGATGGGGTTGGTGGTGGTTTTGGTGCAAGTGGTGAATTTGGTTGGGGCTTATCGGGAGTTGATGAAGCAGACCAGAGACAAGAAAAAACGTGCTGATTTTTTTGCTGCATTGGCCGCAACGGGGGCTGCCGGATTCACTGCTGCGCAGAGCCTTGCGGATACGGCGTTGAAAGCTCGTGGCACTGCGCTTGTTGCAGGGCTCCAAACCCATGCCTTGCAGCACGTACATGTGCAGATGGGCAAATTGCATATTGGGCTAGGCGTCTTCACGTATGGTTTGGGTCTTAGAGTGTCGCTGGCCAGTTTTAAAAACCAAAACCGAAATTGGCAGGATGCGGTTCGTAGCGGAAATCAGTCAGCACAGGGCGCGGCAGCGCTGGCTACGTTGGGAGCGGGCGGCATGGTGACTGCTAACGGCTATGGGCTGAGTCATACGATTCACGCCACTTTTCAAGTGGTGACTGCACCTAATAACGCCGCACGGACTGCCGCTTGGGCTGCCGCAGGCACGCGCCTATCAACAGTGTTCTTTCGATTCAACCTCGCCGGTGCTCTATTTACAGTCTTGGAGTTGAGCGGTACTTGGCTGTTTAACCGCTACAACATCAGTGCCCAAGACAAATGGCTGAAACTCACACCCTGGAGCCGGGACGCCGAGATGCGCGGCGATCACTCTCTGGAGGACTACCAAAGTTATCTGGCCTTTCTGATACATGCGCCATACGCGCAACTTGGGCCCAACCCGTACGACTCCTGGCTGAAAAACCTGTTGCTCAAAGCCAAACCCAGCGATATCCATCTGGTTCTACCAAGACTGACGTTGAGTGATCTCCTGCCTCCTCTTGGTGGGAAACCGACTCATCGCTTGGGCATTGGTGCACACCGCATTTCCATACCCCTTCACAGTCGCGGAACGCCACAAGAACGCAAAGATGTGATCAGCGATGAGGTCGTCGGCAGCTTGCGCATCGTTAAGTCATCCACAGAAGGCTTGGTGCTCTGCCTTCAGTATCCGGTTGATCACAGCGCTGAATACACTCCAGCGAAAGAAACACTGGAGTTGGCAGTTTGCGTTCAGACCCTGAATGGTAAAGGCGAGTGGGCGTCGCGAACCCGTGTCATACATATAGAACCACGGGGTGAAGGGCATTTTGCGGTGGTTGCGCCTCAGCTTGTGAGAGAAAAACCACCGGTTTTGCACGTTGAAGCCCTGTATTTGGAGACGGCCGATCATGGTGAATAACCCTAATAAGTCCGTTGGCGCACTGCACGTTGAACAACCGCGAAAAGCGGGAGATATCGAACCGTTTCCGAGTGGAAAGCTCACCTATCTAGCACCACCGCCGCTTCCAACACCAATGCCACCCTACGGCCCACATATTGGCGAGATGAAAGATGTGCATATGGATTTTGGATTGGGCTCGCCGCAAGTGTTCTCATGGCAAATCATATTAGGTGGGCCAGTCAGCTTGTCTTTCATGGTTATATTTTTATTCCCGCTAGTAACCGGACTGATGGGAATCATTTTTGGGTATGGGCAGGAAGCTATATGGGAATCAATGGTGAGCATGTTTGAAACGGGCTTTGAGAACTCGCTAATGGTCGACCCCCTTATCTTGCTCATAGGCCTATTAGTCTGGCACCACAACCACAAAAAACGCGCCCACATCATCCCGACCCGCTTCAACCGCCAACGCCGCGAAGTCTGCTTCATGCCCGCAGGCGCCAGCGAACCTGTCTTCGTCCCTTGGGAATCACTCTCCGCCTGGATCATCGAAGCCCAAGGCGTCACCCAATACGGCATCCACCGCCAATACGGCATGGGCATCGGTTTCTACTATGGTGAAACCCTCACCAGCCTCGAATTCCCCTGCGCCGGTCTGCCACTCGCGATCAGCCATTGGGAAGCGATCCGCGGTTACATGGAATACGAGGTCAACGACCTGAAATCCATTCAGGATCTACAAGACCTGCAAGGCCCCGACGATCCCCCCCACGAAGGGCTGCACACCTTCCGCAACGCGCGCACGCGCATGCACCAGCAGATCCGCGACGGTTCACGCACTCGGTTGTCAGGGTTTTTCTGGTACCTGTACCACGTCATGACCCTGTGGACGATTCCCAACCACCTCGTCGAATGGGAAGTACGCCGCCTCGAAAGACTCGGCAAACAAACCCTGCCCGAAATCATGCGCGAATGGTCCGAGCCGCTACCAGAAGATCAATGGGCCAAGCCGAGTGAAGAGCTGCTGCGGCTGAGTGAATGGGTCCGTCAAATGCAAAAACGCCAGCCGCACCGGCCGATTACCGAGATTTTTGCTGAGGTGCATCGTCAACATTGATGGGGGGTGTGGAAACCTGGATGGGTGACCCTGACACGCACCACAAAATTCAGCCAAGCCGCGCTCTGCTAGAATGCGCCCCATTCCCTGCCAGAGACTCTTTCCCATGAGCGAGCCGATTCGCCTCACCCAATACAGCCACGGTGCCGGTTGCGGCTGCAAGATTTCACCGCAGGTGCTGGAGGTGATTCTGGCCGGCAGCGGCGCGCAGAACCTTGATCCGAAACTGTGGGTCGGCAACGCCTCGCGCGATGATGCGGCGGTTTATGAGATTGATGCCGAGCGCGGCGTTGTTTCGACTACGGACTTTTTCATGCCAATCGTCGACGATCCGTTCGACTTCGGCCGTATCGCCGCGACCAATGCGATCAGCGACATCTATGCAATGGGCGGCGATCCGTTGATGGCGATTGCGATTCTCGGCTGGCCGGTGAATGTACTGGCGCCGGAAGTGGCGCGGGAAGTGATTCGGGGTGGCCGCGCGGTGTGCGACGCCGCAGGCATTCCGTTGGCGGGCGGGCATTCGATTGATGCGCCGGAGCCGATCTTCGGCCTCGCGGTGACCGGTCTGGTGGAAAAACGCCATATGAAGCGCAACGACACCGCCACTGCCGGTTGCCTGTTGTACCTGACCAAACCGCTGGGCATCGGCATCCTCACCACGGCCGAGAAGAAGGGCAAGTTGCGTCCCGGTGACGTCGGCGTAGCCCGCGACTGGATGTGCACGCTGAACAAACCCGGCAGCCGCTTCGGCAAACTGGCCGGCGTCACCGCGATGACCGACGTCACCGGTTTCGGCCTGCTCGGACATCTGGTGGAAATGGCCGACGGCAGCCAGCTTACGGCGCGCATCGCCTATGACCGCGTGCCGCGTCTGGACAGCGTCGAGTACTACCTCGAACAGGGTTGTGTGCCCGGCGGCACGTTGCGCAATTTCGACAGTTATTCGAGCAAGGTTGGCCGCGTGCAAGAGCTGCACAAACGCGTGCTCTGCGACCCGCAAACCAGCGGCGGTCTGTTGATCGCGGTAACGCCTGAAGGCAATGACGAATTCCTCACAGTGGCCGCCGAACTGGGGCTGAACCTGACACCAATCGGTGAACTGGTCGAGCGACAGACAAACGCAGTCGAGGTGATTTGATGCTCCGCGACTGCACCGATTACCGCGATATTTTCCTCAACGACCGGCCGCTGATGGACGCCCGCGCGCCGGTCGAGTTTCACAAGGGCGCGTTTCCCGGCGTGATCAATTTGCCGCTGATGGACGACATCGAGCGGCAGAAAATCGGCACCTGTTACAAGCAGCACGGCCAGCAGGCCGCCATTGAGATGGGCCATCAAATGGTCTCCGGCGCGGTGAAGGCCGAGCGCATTCAGGCCTGGGCCGATTTCGCCCGGGCCCATCCTGACGGTTACCTCTATTGCTTTCGTGGCGGGCTGCGTTCGCAGATCACCCAGCAATGGCTGCGTGACGAGGCGGGCATTGACTATCCGCGCGTCGGCGGCGGTTACAAGGCGATGCGCAGCTTCCTGATCGACACCACTGAACAAGCCATCGAGCAGTGTGATTTCGTTTTGTTGGGCGGCATGACCGGCACTGGCAAGACCGAAGTGCTGGTGCAATTGCGCAATGGGTTAGATCTGGAAGGGCACGCCAATCATCGCGGCTCCAGTTTCGGCAAGCGCGCCACCGGGCAGCCGTCGAACATCGATTTCGAGAACCGTCTGGCGATCGACATCCTCAAGAAGCGTGATGCCGGTATCGAGCAGTTTGTGCTCGAGGACGAAAGTCGGGTGGTCGGCAGTTGCGCCTTGCCGCTGGCGCTGTATCAGGGCATGCAGCAGTACCCGATGGTCTGGCTGGAAGACAGTTTTGAAGATCGCGTGGAGCGGATTCTGCGTGATTACGTGGTCGATCTGTCTGCCGAGTTTGCGACGGTGCATGGCGAGGAAGGTTTTACGCTGTTCTCGGAACGGCTGCTGGAAAGCCTGAACAACGTGCAGAAACGCCTGGGTGGCGAGCGCCATCGGCGGCTGTTCGAGTCGATGGAGGACGCGTTGGCGGAGCAGGGTCGCAGTGGCGCGGTGGATTTGCATCGCGGCTGGATCGAGGGGTTGCTGCGTGAGTATTACGACCCGATGTATGTGTTTCAGCGGGAGAAGAAGGGTGGGCGTATCGAGTTTGCCGGGGAGCGTGAGGCGGTTATCGAGTATCTGCGCGAGCGGATGAATCAGAAAGTTTGAGGTCGTTTGACTGGCCCCTTCGCGAGCAAGCTCGCTCCCACAAGGGATCTTAGTCAGACACGCAATTTGTGCTCAAAGAAGATCTACTGTGGGAGCGAGCTTGCTCGCGAAGAGACCATCACTGACAGCATAAATCTCAAGTCGGGCAGGTGGCCTTGCCGTTATCCAGCCCCTGCTTGTAGCTGTGGCTCTGCAAACTGGCCTTGCCGTTGTGCCACGTCAGGGTCAGTACATAAAGCGAATCGAAGTCGCTGCCCGCCCAATCCTCGGTGATGGACTGTTTTTCGCCGACGGCATTACCGGCCACCTTGTTGATCAGTTCCGGCAAGTAACCGTGGGACCACGCGGTGTAGATCGTCGCGTTGTGATACTTGTCCTCCAGCAGTTCGCGCGCCAGATCGCTGGTGTCGTTGGCCGAGAACTCGATGTTCACCGGCAGGCCGAGCTTGATCGCGGCCGGGCTGATGGTCATCAGCGGGCGAATGTAGCTGTAAGAGTTGTCCAGCTCGCCTTCTTCGACATTGCGCGTCGGGTTGGCGGCGAATACGTAGTCGGCCTTGCCGAATTTCTCCGGCAGCAGCGTCGACAGGTCGATGGCCCGGTTCAGGCCTTGGCAATTGAGCTGGCCGAGACCTCCTTCGGGCTTCTCCGCATGGCGCAGGAACACCAGAGTCTGTGTGCCGTCAACCGGTTGTGCACGACTCTCGCTGGATTCCAGCGACAGGAACAACGCGCTGACCGCCAACAGGGAGGGCAGGGCCACATAGGCGCGATGTTTGAAGCGTTTGGCGAAACTCATCAGATTCGTCATGAAATAAGAAATTCTTCAGCGTGTTTGGTTAAGGCTGACAAACCTTTACACCGCAGGCTCCCAGCACCGGGTGTTTTCCATGTCTTGAAGCGCTTCCTCTGTAACAAGGGCATAGCTCAGAGTCCCCGAGGCCCTTTTGGTTCGATTCGCAAGCGTGCGCGGCACTCTAACGGCAACTTTTAACGACTTGGGTGCAGGTTAGCGACAGGATGTTACGGTTCGTGTGCTTTCTGGCGCAGGCTGAGATCTTTTCCCGAGCGCCAAGGCTCAAGATCAAAAGTTCGCAGCCTTCGCCAGCCTCTACATTATGATCAGGCTTTAATTTGTGACTGGATGCTTCCCATGACCGATCTGTCCGCGTTCCCGATCACCCAGAAATGGCCGGCGCAGTACCCTGACTGGATTCAGCTCTATTCCTTGCCGACACCCAACGGCGTCAAGGTTTCGATCATGCTTGAAGAGATCGGCCTGCCATACGAGCCGCACCGCGTGGGTTTCGACACCAATGATCAATTGTCTCCGGAGTTCCTGTCGCTGAACCCGAACAACAAGATCCCGGCGATCCTTGACCCCCACGGCCCCGAAGACCAGCCACTGGCGTTGTTCGAATCCGGTGCGATCCTGATTTACCTCGCCGACAAAAGCGGCCAGTTGCTCGCGCAGGAAGGCACCTTGCGCTACGAAACCCTTCAGTGGCTGATGTTCCAGATGGGCGGTATCGGCCCGATGTTCGGCCAGCTTGGTTTCTTCAACAAATTCGCCGGCAAGGACTACGAGGACAAGCGTCCGCGTGATCGATACGTCGAAGAGAGCAAACGCCTGCTCAAGGTGCTCGACGGTCGGCTTGAAGGGCGTGACTGGTTCATGGGTGAGCGTTACACCATTGCCGATATCGCGACGTTTCCGTGGGTGCGCAATTTGATCGGCTTCTACGAGGCCGGCGACTTGGTGGGCATCAGCAACTTCCCGAATGTCACCCGGGTGCTGGAGCGCTTTTTGGCGCGGCCTGCGGTGATCCGAGGCCTGACCATTCCGTCCTGACGTTCAAAATTGGGGACTGAACACAAATCTACTGTGGGAGCGAGCTTGCTCGCGAAAGCGTCGATTCAGTCAGCATTTATGTCGCTGAGGCACCGTATTCGCGAGCAAGCTCGCTCCCACAATGTTTTTTATGTTCTGCGATGGATTATTACGCACTCGGTAACGCTGTCTTGATTGATCCAGGTTTGTACGCCATCCCCGCAAGGCATAAGCTTCGCCCCCTACGACTTTCGTCTCATCTTCCGTTTTCAGGAAAGCCCCATGTCCAGTCAGTTCCCCGAAGCACGTCCCCGCCGTCTGCGCCGCAATGCGAGCCTGCGCAGTCTGTTCCAGGAAACCGAGTTCAGCCTGAATGATCTGGTGCTGCCGATTTTCGTCGAGGAAGAAATCGACGACTTCGTACCGATCAAGAGCATGCCCGGTGTCATGCGCATTCCCGAGCGCAAACTGGCCAGCGAAATCGAGCGCTATGCCCGCGCTGGCATAAAGTCGGTGATGACCTTCGGCGTGTCCCATCATCTGGACGGCAACGGCAGCGACACCTGGCGCGAAAACGGCCTGGTCTCGCGCATGTCGCGCATCGCCAAGGATGCCGTGCCAGACATGATCGTGATGTCCGACACCTGCTTCTGCGAATACACCGACCATGGCCACTGCGGCGTGATGCACAACCATGAAGTCGACAACGATCAGACCCTGATCAACCTCGGCAAACAGGCCGTTGCGGCTGCCCGTGCCGGTGCTGATGTGATCGCGCCGTCGGCGGCAATGGACGGTCAGGTGCGCGCAATTCGCCAAGCGCTGGACGCGGCCGGGTTCACCCAGATTCCGATCATGGCCTATTCGACAAAATTTGCGTCGGCGCTGTACGGCCCGTTCCGCGAGGCCGGTGGCAGCGCATTGAAGGGCGACCGCAAAAGCTATCAGATGAACCCGATGAACCGCCGCGAAGCCCTGCGCGAATCGCTGCTGGATGAGCAGGAAGGCGCCGATGCGCTGATGGTCAAACCGGCCGGCGCGTACCTCGACATCATCCGCGACATCCGCGAAGCCTCGAACCTGCCGCTGGCGGCGTATCAGGTCAGCGGCGAGTACGCGATGATCAAGTTCGGCGCGCAGGCCGGGGCGATTGATGAAGATCGCGTGGTGCGCGAAAGCCTGGGCGCGATCAAGCGCGCGGGGGCGGATTTGATCTTCACGTATTTCGCGATGGACCTGGCGTTGGCCGGGATCTAAGCAACACTGCAAAACCCTGTGGGAGCTGGCTTGCCAGCGATAGCGGTGGTTCAGTCAACATTGATTTTGGCTGTGCTGACCTCATCGCTGGCAAGCCAGCTCCCACAGGTTTCTTTGGTGTTCTTGAGTCAGGGGCAGGCGAAGAACGGCCGGATCCCTTGGTCGCGGAAATACCGCTCGATGACTTTCGGATCGGCGCTGTTGTCGGCAATCGCCACATAGGTGTCCGGGCGCAGCAGGTAAAAACCGTTACGCGCCAATCCCGCCGTTTCAAACGCCGGTCGCCAGTCGAACACGTGCAGCGGCAAGTGATGTTCAAGGCACCAGGCGAGCATTTCGTCGCTGGTGTCACCGTACACATGAACCTGCCATCAGGGCTGGCGCAGCGGTTCGTAGTTGTCACCTTCACCGTCATGCGCCCACGGCAATCGGTCGCCACCGTGGACGTGACCGGCCGTGCCTTGGCTCAGCGGCATGCCGCGATAGTTGAGGGTGACTTGGGACACGGTGCGAAAGAGGAACTCGCGACTGGCCTCGAATGACGCCATCTTCGGAATCAGAAACGGTGCCAGCCGCGTGCGCAGCAGATCGGCCATGCGCCCCTCGGCCGTGACGAAACTGAACACTTTGTCGGTGGTTGAGACCAGCCGCCGGGCGAAGGCGATGCGTTCGGTTTCGTAGCTGTCGAGCAACTTGGCCTCGGCACCGCCGCTGAGGACGGCGGCGAGCTTCCATGCCAAATTGATCGCATCGCCGATGCCGGTGTTCATGCCCTGACCACCCGCCGGGCTGTGCACATGGGCCGCGTCGCCGAGCAGAAACGCCCGACCACTGCGAAAATGCTCAGCCACGCGGTGATGCACGCGGTAGGTGGAAAACCAGTGGACGTCTTCGATGTGCACCCTAAGGTGCTCGATGGCGCGGCTGCTGACATCAGAAAATTCCAGGGTTTCGGCACGCTCCGCACGTTCGTCGCGCACCGTGCCGATCAGTCGCGCGCGGCCTTCGCCAGCCAGTGGAAACACCGCGAGAAAGTCCGCTTCGTCGAGATCCAGATGCAACTCGCCGTTGAGCGCCGGGCCGCTGGCCTGGACATCCGCCACATAGAAAATCTGCTGATAAGTGCCTCCCGGGAAACCGGCGTCGAGGGCTTTGCGCACCACCGACCGTGCGCCGTCTGCACCTGCCAGATAGCAGGCCTGGCAGATTTCCTGCTCGCCATCGGGACGGCGCAGATGGGCGGTGAGACCGTCGCCGGTCTCCTCGAAACGCTCCAGCGTGGTGTTGCGCTCGACGCTGACGCCATAGTCTTCGAGGCGCTCGATCAACAGCTGTTCATGTTGGTCCTGCGGGAAGATTTCGACGAACGAGTAGGGCGTCAGACCCTCGCCGATACGGTTCAGCGGCAGCTGTGCGACCGGTTTGCCGTTGACCCAGAAATTTGCTGCCGCCACCTGATGGCCGTCGCGCACGATGGTGTCGGCCAGATCCAGTTGCCGATACAGCTCCAGCGTTCGCGCCTGCACCGCCAGCGCGCGGGAGGTGGTGCCGGGTGCGGCGGTCTTGTCGATGATGCGCACCTGCACGCCCAGTTTGCTCAGCCACAGGGCCAGCACCAGCCCGGTGGGGCCGGCGCCGATGATCAGGACGTCGCTGCGGTTCATGGGTGTGTGCTCCGTTTGCTGTGGAGCAAGTATGGACCGGAAGGAGAGGCTGGCCAGTTTATCGGCTGGATGGGGAAGTGCCGTTTTTGCAGTGTTCGGCTGAAGGTGTGCGGCGTTGCGAAAATCCATTCCCCCTCACCCCAGCCCTCTCCCCCAAGGGGGCGAGGGGAAAGGGAGCAGATCTTCAGGCTAT
Source organism: Pseudomonas sp. NPDC098747 (assembly GCF_044760045.1). Classification (NCBI taxonomy): domain Bacteria; kingdom Pseudomonadati; phylum Pseudomonadota; class Gammaproteobacteria; order Pseudomonadales; family Pseudomonadaceae; genus Pseudomonas; species Pseudomonas sp. NPDC098747. The sequence continues at coordinate 45,843 of NZ_JBIWAL010000023.1, forward strand.
TCAGCTCCACAGGGGAATGCGTTTAGTCAGATGGAATATTTGGGGTGGGGGGATTGTGGAGGGAACAGGTTCGGATCATCGCAGTCCTAGCCTGCGCCATACCATTGATCGTATGGTGAACCCGCCTCAACGGACTGGATGGAGCAACATGCACACCCCTCGATTACTGATCACCCTCGCGGCAATGCTGGTGCTGGCCGGTTGCGCCAGCCAGCGCAATGGCGAGCCCGCGCCGCGTCCTCCGGCCGAAGTGAAGGCTGAAATCGTGCGCCTGATGCCGGCGAAAACTGCCGACCGCCAAGGCTGGGCCACTGATATCTACGCGGCATTTGCTGCACAGGACATCAGCCCGACCACGCAAAACCTGTGTTCGGTGCTGGCCGTTACCGAGCAGGAATCAACCTTTCAAGCCGATCCGACCGTGCCGGGCCTCGGCAAGATCGCCCGCGACGAAATCGACCGTCGTGCCGGCAAAGTCCACATCCCCAGCCTGCTGGTCAGCGGCGCCTTGCAGGTACGCTCCTCCAATGGCAAAAGCTACAGCGAACGCCTGAAGGCGGCGCGCAGTGAAAAGGAATTGAGTGCCATTTTTGACGAGTTCATCGGCATGGTGCCGATGGGCCGCACGCTGTTCGGTGGCTTCAACCCGGTGCACACCGGCGGGCCGATGCAGGTCAGCATCGAATTTGCCGAGCAGCACGCCAAGGACTATCCGTACCCGGTGGACGGCACAATCCGCCGCGAAGTGTTCAGCCGTCGCGGCGGCATGTATTTCGGCATTGCGCATTTGCTCGGCTATCCGGTGAGCTACCGCGAGCCGCTCTATCGCTTCGCTGACTTCAACGCCGGTTGGTACGCCAGCCGCAACGCGGCGTTCCAGAATGCCGTCAGCCGCGCGTCGGGTATCCCGCTGGCGCTGGATGGCGACCTGATCCGCTACGACTCGATCATGCCCGGAGGCACGGAACTGGCGGTGCGTACCCTTGGCAAGTCGTTGGGCATGCGCAATCCGACCATTCGCGATCAACTGGAAAAGGGCAAAACCCTGGAGTTCGAAGAGACCAAGCTGTATCGAGAGGTTTTTGCACTGGCCGAGAGGGCCGAAGGCAAATCATTGCCACGCGCGGTGCTGCCGGGGATCGTCCTGCAAAGCCCGAAAATTACCCGAAAACTGACCACCGCGTGGTTCGCCAAACGCGTGGATGAGCGCTACAAACGCTGCATGGCCAAGGCCGGATAAGCTCCACGACATAAAAACCCAGACATAAAAAACCCGGCTGCGGGAGCCGGGTTTCTCTGGGCTGTTGCGATTAACGCCATTCATTCAAGCGTTGCGAAGTTCGTTCAGACGATCCGCACCACCTTCGGCAACGGTGTTGCCTTGCAGGCGATCCGAGCCATCAGCAGCGACGGTGTTGCCCTGCAGACGATCCGAGCCATCAGCAGCGACGGTGTTGCCTTGCAGACGATCCGAGCCATCAGCGGCGACGGTGTTGCCCTGCAAACGATCCGAGCCATCAGCGGCGACGGTGTTGCCTTGCAGGCGATCCGAGCCATCAGCGGCGACGGTGTTGCCTTGCAAACGATCCGAGCCATCGGCAGCGACGGTGTTGCCTTGCAGACGATCTGAGCCATCGGCAGCGACAGTGTTCTGGTACAGATGATCCGAGCCATCAGCGGCGATCATCGTGTGAGCTGGCGTAGCGGCGAAAGCGTTAACTGCGAAAACCGAGAAAGCGATGCTGAGAAGAGTTTGGCGTTTCATGATGGTGTGCTCCGGGGGTGTTATTGGTTGGTATGGAGCAGATGTTACGCCAGAGATTTTTTATGAGAACTTCATTGCCGTGATTGTAAACATCGACGGCAATGATGATTGGGTCAGAGTACTTTTACGGCCCGGCCAATTGCCTGAATCGGTCCGGTTGGCTTGCCGATCGGCGAACCGTTTGCCCCTTCAAGCGTCAGCTCGAACAATTGATTCGGTTGCAGCGGCGGCAATTTGTCCAGCGGCACTGATAAAGCCTGCCCCGGTTTGACCAGCCCAAGCGATACCGGGCCTTGCCAGCCGTCAGCCTTGGTCCAGAACTCCAACGCCTTATCCGCCGGCACTTCCATCACACCCAAGGGAATCAGCTGAATCTCCCGCGAATTGCTGGCCTGGATCACCCAACCTGGGGCCTTGTCCTGCGGCGCGACCAGCACCACCAGAAAACTCGGTTTCGGTGTGGTCTGGGTCAGCAGCATTGAGCCCAACACCAATGTCGCGGCCAGGCCCGCAGCGCTCAAGCCGCGCCACAGCGGCAGCAAATTCCATAATGAAGTTGAAGGTGTTTGCTGCATGAGTCGATCAATGCTGCGATTGATCCGCGGCCATAGCAGCGCTGACGGTTGTTGCGGCGCGGCGAAATCCGTCAGCTCCAGCAACCGCCGCTCCCAGGCATCCACCGCCGCACGCAGATCAGGCTCATGTGGCAGACGTTTCTGCACATCGATCCGCTGTTCGGCAGAGAGCGTCCCGAGCACGTATTCGCCCGCCAGTTCATCGCGTTCCTGCGCCGATTCAGTGGTCATCCCATGCACTCCCGCAAGGCGTTGAGGCTGCGTTTGATCCAGGCCTTGACCGTGCCGAGCGGCGTGTCGAGGCGCGTGGAAATTTGCGCGTGGGTGTAGCCGTCGACGTAGGCGTGGAGGATGCAGCGCCGACGTTGCGGGTCAAGTTGCTCCAGGCAGCGATGGATGCGCGCCGAATGATCCTGAGCGTTGAAGGTCTCGTCGAGTACTTGGTGATCTTCGTCGAACGGCGTTTCCCGACTTTGATCACGCAGCTGATTCAACGCCAGATGGCGCGTCACGCTGTACATCCAGCCGCGCGCTGAACCACGCCCGGGGTCAAACCCCGCTGCGCCGTTCCAGATCTTGATAAATGCGTCATGAACAATGTCCTCCGCCAGCGCCGTGTCGCGCACCAGCCGTTTGGCCACACCGAGCAGGCGTGGGCCTTCCTGCACGTACAAATCGCGCAGGGCCGAACGCTCGCCTCGGGCACAGGCAGCGAGGCGGGCTTCATAATCGAATACAGGTTCAGGCAAGGTCATGCTGTGCAATTTAGCTGACAATCTTCAAACTTCCATACCCCATTGTTTCCCCCGTGGGAGAGAGCTTTTGTGGCGAGGGGATTCAGCGAAACGTCGCACCGCCCCGATCGGCTGCGAAGCAGTCGTAAAACCGTTGGATGCGGTGAATCTGACACTGCGCATTTGCTGGTTTTGGGGGAGCTTCGCTCCCCGTCGGGGATAAATCCCCTCACCACAGTTCACTCCTACAGAGGATTGTGGTGAGCTCGGAAAATCAGTTCGCCGCCCAGAAAATGTAATCCGCCTGATATTTCACCACTTCCTGCTTGCCCTTGTTATCCGCTGTGCAGGCACTGCCTGGCGCCACGCCGCCCTTGAGCGCGACGCGCTGGATGTAGGTGACGCCAGTCATCGCGCCTTTGCCTTCAGCAGGGTTGGCCTTGACCAGTTGATACGGCAGGTTGCCCGGGGTCGATGGCGCCACGGCCAGTTGTGTGCCGGTGACTTTCGAACCGTCCTTGGCCTGCCAGGTGGCTGGTGGGCCGAAGTAGGTGCCGACCTGCTTGCCGTTGCGATCATTGAGCACCGCTTTAGGGCCGACGAAGGTCCACTCGGTCTGCCCGGCAGCGTTGGGCTTGTCGCGGCATTCGTAGGTGATCTCGCCGACCCCGGTGGTCTCCAATGCGATCTTGTGGCCTTCCGGGACTTTGATGGTGTCCGGATAGCTGCTTTGGGCAAAGGTCGTCGAGGTGACGGCGAGCAAACCGGTGAAGCAGATCAGCTGTGTGGTGTTCATCAGTGTCTTTCTCCGAAAAGGGTAAACCGCTGACAGCCGAGGAGGGCTGTTACAAGGACTACCCATGACGGAGAGATTTGGATGCAGTGCATGAAAAATATTTTTTCAATCGCCGCCAGCGCTGTTCTGCGAGGGCCACTTCGCAAGTGGCGAACGCATGGGAAAAGCGCGCCAAATCGGATACAGCAGCTATAAATAGTGCTACATCAGATGCCTGTCGGGATTGAGGAGGAGATATGTATCAGCTCTACGGACATCGCAATTCAGGCGCAGCCGCCATCGAAGCGGCGCTGGAACTGTGCCAGATCGCTTTTCGCTTCATTGATATCGAAGCCAGCACCGAAGCCGCCGAGCACTTGGCGAAGCTCAATCCACTGAAACAGATCCCGACCCTGCAATTGCCCGACGGCAGTGTGCTCACCGAGAGCGCGGCGATTCTGATTCATCTGGGCCTGACATTTCCGAAATCCGGTTTGCTACCGCTCAAGTCAGACGACCGTGATCAGGCGATTCGCGGTCTGGTCTACATCACCAGCAATTGCTACGCGGCCATCGGCGTTGTCGACTACCCCGAGCGTTGGCTGGTGATGCCCGACGAAGCGTCGCGGCAGAACCTGATCGCCGGCGCTCGCGAGCGTTTGCACTGGAGTTGGGAGGTGTTTGCCGACCAGTTCTCCGCCGAGCTGTACCTGGACGACGAAACACCGGGTGCGCTGGACGTGCTGGCGGCGGTGGTGACGCGCTGGGCAGGCAGCCGGGAGCATTTGCGCCAGACGCGGCCGGGGTTTTATGCGTGGTTGCAGCGCATCGATCGGCATCCGGTGCTGGCGCCGGTGTTTGCCCGGCATTGGCCCGTGTGAACCGTAAACCCAATTGTGAATGTGATCCCTGTGGTGAAGGGATCATGTGGCGAGGGGATTTATCCCCGTTGGGTGGCGAAGCCGCCCCATAACCTGCAACCGCGGCCAGTCAGACACACCGCGCGGGATGGTCTCAGGACTGCTACGCAGCCCAACGGGGCGGTGCGCCGTTTCGCTAAATCCCCTCGCCAAATGGTCTCAATCACCACAGGATTCACTCCTACAGGGAATTGTGGTTTTTTCGGGGAGATCACTCCCCGCGAATGTATTGCTCCAGCTGCTTGATCAGTTCGGCCTGTTCGGCAATCGCCTCTTTCACCAAGTCACCAATCGACAGCAAGCCAATCAACTTGCCGTTCTCCACCACCGGCAGGTGGCGCAGGCGTTTGTCGGACATGATGCCCAGGCACGTGTCGACGGTCTGGTGGGTATCAACGGTAATCACGTTTGCCACCATGATGTCGCGAACCGGCGTGCCCACCGATGAGCGGCCGTGCAGCACCAGTTTGCGTGCGTAATCGCGTTCGCTGATGATGCCGACCACGTTGTCGTCTTCCACCACCAGCAAGGCGCCGACGTTTTTCTCGGCCATCTTCATCAGCGCTTCGAGCACCATGTGATCAGGCTTGATCTGGTGCACTTCCTGGTTTTTCTGATCTTTGAGCTTGAGCAGTTGGGCGACGGTCTTCATGGCGGTTACTCAGGTGTTGTCGTTGTTATCCAAGCATCGTAGACGCTGGCGCGCAGGGCAAGGTGGCAAAGCGGCAGATAGCACGCAAAAAACGTCATTTGGCTGTTTTTTTTCCACACATAGCTGCTTCATTGCGTATGCACGTCTTGATACAGAAGGGCGCGATGGCGTTTCTGAGTCTTCGATAGACTCGGGCATCTGAATTTCATGGATGAAAATTTCGATGCAGAGCTTGAATTTGAGCAACAAAAATATCGTGCCGTCGCTGCCGGATTCTCTGGCTGGCAATGCCACGTTCAGCTTCATTGCGGGGAATGTTCCAGACTGGCTATTAAACAGCACCGCACTGCACAGGGACGCGTTAAAGCAGGCCACAGTGCCGGACCAGCCTTGGTTTCACTCTGCCTCGCCAGCGCAACGCGATGAGATGAAAAGCGCCCTTGCAGCGAGTTGGACTGCCCGGCAGGCGGTGGACAGGGTCTTCGCGCGGCTGACCGAAGTCGAAGCGTTTGCCCATGAGCTACTGACCGCTGCGCTGAAAGACCGCTACGACATCAGCGTAGACGTCAGCTCGACGTGTCTGAGGCTTTACCGTTCGACCGGGATGACGGGTGGCTTCGAGGTGCGCACCCTGACCCTGCTCGAGTGCTGTCTGCACAATTTCGAATTGAAGGAAACCAGTCCGGAGTATTACGACCGAGCGAGCGACTTTATTACCCGACCCTCGGCCTCGGGAGAGTTCGAGGTCGTGCCGATCAAGGCCCGGATGTCCGTCGGGGCTTTTACCGCGCTGTGCCGGGAGCTGGACGCAGGTGCTGCGTATCAGAAATATCTCGATGACTTTTTCGACCTGGCCAATCCGGTTGCCACAACTGTACTGAAGATAAAGGTCGAGGCTAACGAGAAGGGCACCCTGCGCCTGTGCAATGGGCTGGCGTTGATCAAAGGCGATATTGATCACGACGCTCATCGCCTGGTAGAGAGGTGGGCTGCGGCAGATCGACGGTTAGTCTGGAGCGGGCGGGCAGTCCACTGTCATGCATTGACGATGATGGGCGTCAAGTTGCCAGGGATTGTGTTGGTCTGCGCCGATCTTGAACGCAGTTCGACGGCCGTTCCGGTGCTTGCCTATGTACCCCATGATCCCGAGCATCCGCTCAAGATGTATGGGTCTTCGACGCAGTTCGTCGTCGAGCTGACAAGACAACTGCGCTCACCTGAGTACCAGCGATTCTTCAGCCGGTTCGTGCCGCATCAGCACCGAGGCGAATTCTTTTTTCAGCTCAACAACCGGCTCTCAAAACTGCAATGGCATGCACCGGTTCCTTCTCAACAACTGCCTGCCTGGCGCCCAGAGCCCGTTCTAAAACCTGATCTGCAGATCGGGTATGCGCGAATCAACGGAGATTTCTGGGATCACCCATTTCAGCAGCAGTTGAACACGTTGTTCGCCGATGCCCGAACTCGGGCTGTTCCCACCGGCGATGAGGATGCCAAATCCCGTTGGGCGCGTTGGGACAGCTTCCTCAAAGTCGCACTGACTGTGCTGGAAGTGGGTGCATTTGTCGCGGCGCCATTCGTACCCGGTCTGGGTGAGTTGATGCTTGCGTATACCGCCTACCAACTGTTGGATGAGACGTTCGAAGGGATTATCGAGTGGGCTCAAGGTCTGCGTACTGAGGCGTTCGAACATGTGCTCGGCGTGGTGGAAAGCCTGATTCAGCTAGGTGCATTCCTGGTTGGCGGTCAATTGGTGGCGGCGGTGATCCCGCCCAAGGCGTCGCCCTTGATCGGCCGTATGAAAATTGTCGATAGGGCGGATGGTCGCTCGCGATTATGGGATTCGGATCTGCGGCGCTATTCACAGTCGTTGGACTTGAGTGAATCGGGCCGGCCTGACTCTTTCGGTATTTATCGACAGGCGGATCGGCAAGTATTACCGCTGGAGGGCGAAACGTTCGTGATTCGCCCGGAGCCCGGATCGGACGACTACCGCATCCAGCATCCGCAGCGCAGCGACGCCTATGCTCCGCGTCTCAGCCACAACGGTGTTGGCGCCTGGATGCATGAAGCCGAACAGCCTCAGGCCTGGCAGGGGAGTCAGCTGATGCGACGTCTTGGGCATCAGGTCGACGGTTTCACCGACCAGTCGCTGGAACAGATCCGTATCGTCAGCGGTGTGGATGAGTCTGCATTGCGCAAACTGCACGTTGAACAGGAACAGCCGCCCGCCATATTGGCGGCTACCATCAAGCGTTTCACTGCCGATCAAGCCATTGAAACGTTCCTTGCGCAGCTCGGTAGTGACGATGTCCGGATCCATGGCAAGGCTGATGTGCAGATGCAGCTGGAATTGCTGGCGGGGCACAAGCAATGGCCTGAACAACTCGCGCTGCAATGGCTCGATAATCAAGGCAATGTGCTGTGGCAATCGTCATCACTGGCAGGTAAGACGCCGATCAATTTGAGGCTCGACCCGGGCATCGCCGCCGATCTGTCCGCCACGCTGCTGTCCCGGTTGGGCGAGCAAGATATCAAGGTATTGCTGGAAGAAGAGTTTGGTCTTGGCGTCATCGCTGCGAACGTGCGTGCTGCGAGGCTGCGCGCATTGATCGCCGAGGCGGCAAGGGAGCAAAGAACAGCGTTGTTGGATCGCCATGTCAAACTCCAGGAGGTGCCGACTGCCGCACCTTCTGCCGAAAGCGTGCTGCTGCGCAACGAGTTTCCCCAACTGCCGGACGAGCTATTGAGGGATGTACTGGTTGATGTTTTGCCGGCAGAAAAGCAGCTGGCCAGCGAGCAGGGACAATTGTCCCTGCGCTTGAAACAGGCTGCCCGTGAAGCGATGCGCGAATGGCGCACGACCCGGGCCTGGGAGGGGATGTACCTGCCAGCCAATGCCAATCTCGAAAGCTATCGATTGGCGTTGCACAGTCTGGAAAGGCTACCGGGCTGGTCGCCGCAGGTATTGATCGAAATTCGCAACCAATCGTTCGACGGACCGCTGATCGACAGCGTCGGGCCGACCTCGGCACCCATTCGCAAAGTACTGCTGCGCACAGTGCAGAACCAGTTCCAGCCCCACGACGCGCAGGGCAATAGCTTGCAAGGCGCAGGTGATTTTTATGACGCTGTGTTACAGGCATTACCGGATGCCGAACGCGACAGTCTGGGTTTTGGCATCGGTGAAGGTCAGCGCCTGCGCAGCGACCTTCAGCAATCATCAATAACGCGAGCAGAACTGCGCGATCTGCTCGACGACTCACCGCTTCGAATCGTCGTCGAAAAAACCCGAAATCCAGGCTACACGTTGATCAATGAACGGCTATTAGGCACGGGCGGTGAGCCTGGTCTGGAGGAACGGTTCAAAAGCCTTTATCCGCAGGCCACCGCGGACACCTTCAGTGAGTTTGTGCGAGGATCCGGAACACCTGCTGACGCTTTACGGGTCATCCGTGAGCGGGAATTGGCGTTCAAGAATCTGCAGAAAACCCTTGATGACTGGGTGGCAATCGAGCGCGGCGAACTACTGCCGATGGATCAGCGTTTTCACAAACGGCGCTTCGCCAAGGCACTCAACCAATGCTGGCAGGCCACTGAGACAGCGGGGGCGGGTGGCTACACGCTGGATCTGGATTTTCACTGGACCAGTGATTTTCTTGAGTATCTGCCGAAGCTGGACGTTGAGTTCCCGCACGTCAGCGCACTGCAATTCCGTCATGTGGAGTTGCGCATTGATATCAGCCAGTTCCTCGGCTACTTCCCCAAATTGAAGGCGCTGGATCTAAGCGAAAACTCGCTCACCGCATTGCCCCGTCTGGTAGGCGATCTGCACGCTTTGGAAACGCTGGATCTGGGCAACAACCAACTGACGCTGACGGCCGGAAACGTCACTGAATTCAGCCGCTTGACCCGCTTGCAGACATTGAGACTGGGCGCTAATCCGATGCTGGCGCGCGCACCGGATGTCAGTGCGATGGTAGACCTGCAAATCCTTGATCTGCATGACACCGGTATTACCGAATGGCCGACAGGCCTGCTCACGGCACCGCGTCCACGGGTGTTCGATCTGGATTTGCAAGGCAATCCGATCGAACAGGTTCCCCAGGTAGCACCCGGTTCAGAGCAGGCACGGCTGATCGCCCGAACCCGACTGAGTCGTGATCGTTTGTCCGATGAAGGCCGAGCGCAATTTCAGGCGTACATGCGCTCGGTGGGCTACGACCCCGCCCGCAGTTATCCGCCCAAAGGTGAGCAGACCAGCGTGCATTGGCTGGAAGGCGTGGCGGATGAGCCGCGCCAGCACAAGCAAACCCTGTGGGACGAGTTGGAGCGCGAGCCTGATTCACAAGGTTTTTTTGAGGTATTGGAGAAGCTCGCCGAGTCGGCCGATTACGTGGAGGAGGGCAGTCGCCCAGGGCTCACCGAACGGGTGTGGCGAATGCTCGAGGCTGCGACGCAAGACACGCCGTTACGTGAAGAGCTGTTTCGCATGGCGAGCAATCCGGACTCCTGTGCAGATGCCGGTGCGCAGATTTTCAATGAGATGGGCACCAAGGTGTTGGTGCACGAAGCCTGGCAGGCCGCAAGCCCCGAGCAGATCGAAGCCGGGCTGTTGCAGTTAGCCAAAGGCAAGTCGCGTCTGGATCAGGTCAATGAAATCGCCCGCGCCAACGTCCAGGCGCGATTGGAGGCCGGTGAAACGTTTACCGCGCTTGATGAGGACGGTGAATTCACCGGTTCTATCGATGAAGTGGAGGTGTATCTGGCGTTTCAGACCGGTCTGGCGGACCGGCTTGAGCTGCCGTGGCAGTCGCGGGGGATGTTTTTTCGCGACATCGCCGAGGTCAGTGAAGCGCAGATTGAAGAGGCTTACCGGCTTGTGTTGTCGCTTGAGGAGGGCGACGGGCTTGTCAACCGAATGATCGAGCAGCGGTTTTGGCGCAAGTATCTGAAGGACAAGAATTTAAAGGCACTTGAGCAGAATGCGACGATATTCGACGCAAAGTCAGAGGAACTGTTGAACCGGCATCTGGCGGGCGCTGTTGCGCAACATGAGTACGAGCGCGAACTCGTTGAGTTGGCGGATGGACGCAAGGCTTTGTTGAGATCGCTGACACTCGCGGCATTGACGAAAATGTCACTGGTTGTTCGGTAAAGGACAGTAGGCCTGATCTTGCGAACAGGCCTACTTGTTCGAGCTTTCAAGGTCTACCTCTTCTTTCGGAACTCATTCATCCCTCCGGTTATTTCTTTGTCATCTCTGACGTTTCGCCAAATCGCGGAGTTCGTATTTGTGCTGCCTGTCGGGACGTAAAAGGCCTTTTCATCGGGCTCATAAGTTGCGACCAGAATACCGCGGCAGTTGTAACAAGCGGGGAAGGCTTGCGCGTGTCGCCTGTACTGCAACTTCTGAGTCACCACCTCGATGAGTTCCGGATTGGTTGAACCTGTTCGTGCTTGTTGTTGATACAGCATGAAACTGGCTGCTTGGATTTCAGCGTGGGCACCTGGCAACCCAGCCGATTGCGGCAAATAAAAACCCGATGCCTGGATATGTCGCTCGATATTTTTTTTGATAGTCGGGTGGATAGCTGGCACTTCCTGTTCCAGGCCTGCCATGTTTATCGGAGTGGTGTTTTCGCCCTCATACAGTTTTACGGGGTACGCTGGGTCCTTGAATCGTTGGGAGTATTGTTTACTCATATACCCGAGAAATGTATCAGGGTTCGTAATATTGAACTCGCCTCCGGCTAACAGGTTGTCTTGGGGTAAATTGGCGTTGTGGGGTCTACTGACAATCAAACCATGATCGGCGGTGGTAGGCCGGATTTTGTAAGGCTTGCCGGCGTTTGACGTTCCACCCTCTCGGGGAATATTGAAAAAATCTGTCGCTATCGCGATCACTGCACCATCGGGCTCGGGTGAGTGGAGTGCAGATCCAGCATGAGCGACAAGAATCGTGTTTCTTGCCTCAGCGTGAAACTGGCGTTGGTCGCTCGAATCAGGTGTGCTGAGGATTTGCGTCGTTCGCGTACTCATCTTCTCGTTAGTTTTGTCACCGAATTTATTGCGCCCGAGTCCGTTGATGTCGACAAAATTCACCGGGTTATTCCCCACCATCGCATACAGATTCCAGCCGTCCACATCCCCCGCCGGGTCGGCGCTGATCCAGCGCTGCAACCATGGTGCGTAATAACGTCGGCCGTAGTAATAGAGGCCGGTGTCATCCAGTTCCTTGCCCGAATAACGAATGGTCTTGTAGCTGACTTCCAGTTCCGAGTGCGCGGTCAGTGAGGCGGTGCCGCCGAACGGGTAATAATGTTCATGACTGATCAGGCGTGCGTTCTGGTCGAGTTCGATCAGGCTGGAACTCTGACTGTCTTCAAGGCAATAACGCAGTTGATCGTTGACGATTTCGTCTGGGCGGCCGCTGAGCCAATGCAGGCAGCGGACGTTGCCGATCACGCTCGGCAGCGTGATGACGTGCAACTCTACACCCGTTTCGCGAGTGCGGATCTCGATGTCCGGCAGGTAATGCACCTGATGAAAGTGCGTCTTGGTTGAGCCCTGAGTTTCGTGATGTTTGTAAACGCGGACGCCACCGCTGTAGCGATAGGTTTCCCTGTCGGGCAGTGCGGACTCGCGTTCGATCAAGGTGACCGATGCCAGTTCATCCAGGATATTCCATTGCAAACCCTGGCCGGGTTGCAAGGCTTGCAGGTTGCCATGAGCGTCGAATTGCTTTGTGAAGTCGAGCGGTGAGTCACCTTCTTTCCAGCGCACGCCACGATTGCTGTTTGGGTCAATGAGCATGTGCTGGGTGTAGCCACCCACCGCTCGGGCGTGAACCAGTTTGATCAGATTGCTACCGGAGTCGTATTCGTAGGTCTGGGTGTAATTGAGGCGGTTTTTGGGATCGCTCGGTAATGGACGGCCGGGCAAGCCGGTCGGGGGCAGGGTGTCATGTCCGGTGGCGCGGATCAGGCGATAGAGCGAGTCATAGCTAAAGTCGCGCTGGCCGTCGATAAGCTGGTTGGCAAAGAACACTGGGTCAACAGTGCGATCCAGAAGACTGACAACATTGCCGACCTTGTCGTATTGGTATCGCAGATTTTGCCGCAACGCCTCGCCGGGCAGACCTGCCTTGATGCCATCCAAGCGACCGTTGGAGCCATCGTATTCCCAATTGCATACCACGCCGTTGCCCAGGGTTTGTTCGATCTTCTGGCCTTCGGCGTTGTATCGGGCGTGTTTGAGGATGTCTTGCTCAGCGTCGCCGCCGCTGATCTTCAGGGACACCTGTTGGAGTTGTCCGGCGACGTCATACCGTGAGAATTGCTGATGGCCACTTGCATCCGTCTGGCTCAGTGCTGCGCCGTTGGCCCCGTAGCGCCAACGCGTGGTGTAGATACCAGCATCGAGCAGCGTGCGGGTTTCCTCCAGAGGCAGGGCATTGAGGGTGAACGAGCTGTAGTCCAGAGAGCCTGAGGCATCGACCTTGCGCAGTAATTGGCCACGCAGGTTATTTCCGGCATCTGCATCGGCCAAACCAAAGCTCATGGCCTCCAGTTCAGCCCCGTCGTTCACTTTGATACCCAGCAAGCGCAAACGATTGTCGTAGCGGTTGCTCCACCGATTCCCACGGGCATCCCAACGCCGGACAACCTCCCCAGCCAGACCCTGCAAACTCAGACGCCAACCGGAATCAACACTGTCGAGCAGAAGCGCTTGGCCTGTCATGTCATGAATGGTCACCAGATTGGGTTTGGGCGCAGTCCCGAACAGACGCGGATCCCAATGCTCCACAGCTCTGTCTGCGGCGTCGTGACGTTGCCGGGTAATCAACGACTGTACGTCCGCCCCAGGGACGTTTCGCAAATAAGCGATCTGACGAACGGGAAGGCCCCGGCCGTCATTCACGCTGACTGACGGCGTTCGCCGATGAACGGAGAGATCCATTTCTCATTTCCTTCGACGCAAGGCATCGCATAGAGGCAAAGGCCAATCTAGCAACCCTGGCAAGGTGTGTAACCTGTCAACTCTGACAGGTGTCGCGCTTTTACCGACCATGCTTTGCGCGCCCACCCATTTTTCGAATGCCGCGTAGAATGCCCCTCTGTTTCAATTCCTGAGGTCGCAGTGGTGGATTTACAGCAGGGCTTCGTCCTGACCCGGCATTGGCGCGATACTGCGGCCGGCACCGAAGTCGAGTTCTGGCTGGCGACCGACGCCGGGCCGCGCCGTGTGCGTTTGCCGCATCAGCCGTCGGTGGCGTTTATTCCCGCCGAACAGCGTGAAGCCGCCGAGCGTTTGCTGCACGACGAAAAAAACGTCGAACTGCGGCCATTGGCCCTGCTGGATTTCGAACATCGTCCAGTGCTGGGCCTGTATTGCCAGCAACACGGCCAGTTGATGCGTCTGGAAACCGCGCTCACCCGCGCAGGCGTTGACGTCTTCGAGGCCGACGTGCGCCCGCCCGAGCGCTACCTGATGGAGCGTTTCATCACCGCACCGGTGTTGTTCAACGGCACAGCCGATGCCAACGGCGTATTGCTCAACGCTCAACTGAAGCCTGACCCCAAGTACCGACCAACGCTGCGGCTGGTCTCGCTGGACATCGAAACCACCGAAAACGGCGAGCTGTATTCCATCGCCCTGCAAGGCTGCGGCGAGCGTCAGGTGTACATGCTCGGGACGGCGAACGGCGATGCGAGCATCGTCGATTTCGACCTCGAATACTGCGACTCCCGCACCATCATCCTGAAGAAACTCAACGACTGGTTCGCGCAGCACGACCCCGACGCGATCATCGGCTGGAACGTCGTGCAATTCGATCTGCGCATCCTCCACGAACATGCGCGACGCCTTGGCGTGCCGTTGAAAATCGGTCGTGGCGGTGAAGAGATGCAGTGGCGTGAGCACGGCAGCCGCAATCATTATTTCGCCTCGGCGGCGGGGCGGTTGATCATCGATGGCATTGAATCCCTGCGTTCGGCGACGTGGAGCTTTCCCTCGTTCAGCCTGGAAAACGTCGCCCAGACCCTGCTCGGTGAAGGCAAGGCGATCAACAACCCGTACCAGCGCATGGACGAAATCAATCGCATGTTCGCCGAGGACAAACCGGCGCTGGCCAAGTACAACCTCAAGGACTGCGAACTGGTCACGCGGATCTTCGCCAAGACTGAACTGCTGACGTTTTTGCTCGAGCGCGCAAGCGTCACCGGTCTGCCGGCGGATCGCAGCGGCGGATCGCAGCGGCGGCTCCGTGGCGGCGTTCACGCACCTGTATATGCCGCTGATGCACCGCCAAGGGTTTGTCGCGCCGAACCTCGGTACCAATCCGCCGCAGGCCAGCCCCGGCGGGTTTGTCATGGACTCGCAACCGGGCCTCTACGAGTCGGTGCTGGTGCTCGACTACAAAAGCCTTTATCCGTCGATCATCCGCACCTTCCTGATTGATCCGGTGGGGCTGATCGAAGGCTTGCAGCACCCGGACGACGTTGATTCAGTCGCGGGTTTTCGTGGCGCACGGTTCTCGCGCACGCGGCATTGCCTGCCGTCGATTGTGTCGCGGGTCGCCGAGGGCCGCGAGACCGCTAAACGCGAGCACAACGCGCCGCTGTCTCAAGCGCTGAAGATCATCATGAACGCCTTCTACGGCGTACTCGGCTCCAGCGGTTGCCGCTTCTTCGACACGCGACTGGCGTCGTCGATCACCCTGCGCGGCCACGAAATCATGCTGCGCACGCGCAAGCTGATCGAAGAACAGGGGCATGCGGTGATCTACGGCGACACCGACTCGACCTTCGTCTGGCTGCGTCGCGCCCATGGTCAGGAGGAGGCAGCGACGATCGGTAACGCGCTGGTCAAGCACGTCAACGACTGGTGGCGTGAGCATGTGCGTGAAGAATACGGGCTGGAAAGTGCTCTTGAATTGCAGTACGAAATTCACTACAAACGCTTTCTGATGCCGACCATTCGTGGCGCAGAGGAGGGCAGCAAAAAACGCTACGCCGGCCTTGTGACGCGCGCCGACGGCACGGACGAAATGGTCTACAAAGGCCTGGAAACCGTGCGCACCGATTGGTCGCTGTTGGCCCGCCAATTCCAGCAGGAACTGTACGAGCGAATCTTCCATCGCAAGCCGTATCAGGACTACGTGCGTGACTACGTGCGCAAAACCCTCGCCGGGGAATTCGATGATCGGCTGGTCTATCGCAAGCGCTTGCGCCGCACCCTCGACGATTACGAGCGCAACGTGCCGCCCCATGTACGCGCCGCGCGGCTGGCCGACGAATACAACACGCAGCACGGACGTCCGCGGCAATACCAGAATGGCGGCTGGATCAGCTATGTCATCACTTTGGCCGGCCCGGAACCGCTGGAAGTGCGGCGTTCCACCATCGACTACGACCACTACATCACCCGGCAGCTGCAACCGGTGGCGGACGCCATCCTGCCGTTCGTTGATGACGATTTTTCAACCCTGATCGGGGGGCAACTGGGCCTCTTTTGAGTCCAGCAGTTGCAGCGTCCATTCGTCGAGGATGCCGTGGAAGTAGCGCTCCAGAGCCTGATTGAACAGGCTGTCGGCAGCGGCGAACTGGCTGAACAGCGTCATGGAAGAGTGCAGTTTCAAGTCATCGGGATGACCGAAAATCTCGGCAATGGAACGCTGGCGCACGTTCAGCACAAGCTGCGTGCAGGTGCGCAAACGCGCGCCGAGCAAGGGGTGATCCAGATAGGCTTGGGTTTCTGCAGCTGAACCGATGGCGAAGCGTCGTGACATTTCACTGCCACCAAGCCCGGCAAACTGCGGGAAGACAAACCACATCCAGTGGCTGCGCTTGCGACCTTCCTCGAGTTCGCGCTGGACTCGTTCGAACACCGGGTCCTGGGCCTGGACGAAACGTTGCAGGTTATATGGGTCGTTATGATCAGTGCTTCTCATACGCAGCCCTCGCCAGTCGGCGGCGATTCAGACCATCGCCAGCCGCTGCTTGCGTTGTGGCGCTTGAAACGCCTGGTCCAGCGCCGCCAGATCCCCAGCTTCCAGTTGCAGCTGCGCCGCTTGTGCATTGAGTTGCACGTGTTCGGTCCGCACAGCTTTGGGAATCGCAATGATGCCATCCTGACGCAGAATCCATGCCAGCGAAACCTGTGCCGGGGTGGCGCTGTGACGAGCGGCAATCTGCTTCAGCACCGGGTTGGCCAACATCGCGCCACCCTGACCAATCGGACAGTAGGCCATCATCGGCAGGCGCTGCTGCTGGCACCACGGCAGCAGGTCGAATTCCACACCGCGTTCTTCGAGGTTGTAGAGCACTTGATTGGTCGCGCAGGCCGGAGCCGAGAGTTCTTCAAGGTCTTCGACATCGAAGTTCGACACGCCCCAACGACCGATCTTGCCCTCTTCGCGCAAACGTTCGAAAGCCTCGACGGTTTCGTCCAGCGGATATTGGCCGCGCCAATGCAGCAGATAGAGGTCGATGTAGTCGGTATCGAGCCGACGCAGGCTGCGCTCGCAGGCTTGCGCAATGCCTTTGCGGCTGGCGTTGTGTGGGTAGACCTTGCTGACCAGAAACACCTGATCACGCAGCCCTACGATGGCTTCGCCGACGACCATTTCGGCTCCGCCCTCGGCGTACATTTCGGCGCTGTCGATCAGGGTCATGCCCAATTCGATGCCGCTTCGCAGGGCGGCGACTTCGCGCTTGTGCGCCGAGCGGTCCTCACCCATGCGCCAAGTGCCCTGGCCAATCACCGGCACCTGCACGCCAGCCAATTCGAGGGTACGCATTCAAACCTCCTATTCGAAACGGTCGATACCTTAGTGGGCAGCAGGATAGCGCAGGGGTTCCATGGGCTTCAAAAAAGCAAAAGATCGCAGCCTCCGGCCGTTCCTATAGGTGGATTGATTGAGGTGAGGAGATCTATTGTTGTGAGGAGTTTTATTGTTGTGGGGAGATTTATTGTTGTGAGGAGATTTATTGTTGTGAGGAGTTTTATTGTTGTGAGGAGATTTATTTGTGGCGAGGGGATTTATCCCCGTTGGGTGGCGAAGCCGCCCCAAAACCGGCTATCGCGGTTAGTCAGGTACACCGCGCAGGATGGTTTCAGGGCTGCTGCGCAGCCCAACGGGGATAAATCCCCTCGCCACAAATAAATCTCCTCATTGCATTGATGTCCACTCAGCACAGCAATCCCATCACCACAGGGGATTGGTGGTCAATTACTTCGCGGAGAACTTCAACACCACGCTATGCGCATAAACCTGCCCCGGATCCAGCCGTGTGCTCGGGAAGTTCGGCTGATTCGGCGAGTCTGGATAGTGCTGGGTCTCGAGGGTAAACGCGCCCCAGTGCGGATAGACCTTGCCACCCTTGCCCTTGACCGTGCCGTCGAGGAAGTTGCTGGTGTAGAACTGCACGCCCGGTTCGGTGGTGAACAGCTGCAGATGCCGGCCGGACTGCGGATCGCTGACCTCGACGGCCAGTTTGCTCGCATCACCCTTGGCATCCAGTGCCCAGTTGAAATCGAAACCACCCTGTTTCGGTTCAGCGAATTTCAACTGCGGATGATCAGCCTTGATGTGCGTGCCGATGGCGGTCGGTTTGCTGAAATCCATCGGTGTGCCGGCCACTGGCGCCAGCTCTCCGGTCGGGATCAGTTTGCCGGTGACCGGCGTGTAATGGCTGGCATGCAAGGTCGCGACCTGCTTGAGGATGTCGCCATTACCGGCGCCGGCGAGGTTGAAGTAGCTGTGATTGGTCAGGTTCAGCACCGTCGGTTTGTCGGTGCTGGCCTTGTAGTCGATGCGCAATTCGTTGTTGTCGGTGAGGCGATAAGTCACTTCAGTGGTGAGGTTGCCGGGGAAACCCATTTCGCCGTCCGCCGACAGATAGGTCAGGGTCACGCCGACTGAATCCTTGTCCTTGGTTTCCTGGGCTTTCCAGACCTTTTTGTCGAAGCCCTGAGGGCCGCCATGCAGGGCGTTGGACTTGTCATTCTGCGGCACTTGATAGCGCTTGCCGTCGAGTTCGAAAGCGCCTTCTGCCAAGCGATTGCCGAAGCGGCCGATGGTCGCGCCGAAGTACGCGGTGCCTTTCTGGTAGCCCTGCACATCGTCGAAGCCCAGCACGACGTCGTCGAACTTGCCGTGCTTGTCCGCCACTTGCAGCGATTGCAAGGTCGCGCCATACGTGATGACCGTGGCTTGCATGCCATGGCTGTTGCGCAGGATGTATTGCTCGACGGGCGTGCCGTCATTGGTTTTGCCAAAAGCTTTGTGTTCGGCGCTCAGGCCGGCCGCGTTGGCAGAGAGGGTGGCGATCATCAGGGACAGTCCGAGGCCGGAGAGCAGGTGACGGGATTGAAGCATGGTTGACCTTCCTTCTTGTTGTTGTTTTGTAGGGTGATGTAATAGTCAGGCTATTTACGCTTTGAGTGAGAATTTATAGCGGATTAAACGTTTATTGCAAAAATAAAGTCGGACTAAATAGATGGCGGTGCTGCGACGGAGGTCGGGAAATGGTGCGAGCACTGCACTTTTCTGAAATCGACGGCTCTATCCATGGCCAGGATGCGGTGACTCCCGCCGCACAGGAATGTGCCTGTTCGAGAATTCATGCCGAGAGTGTTTAAGCTGATCGCCCGATTTGTCAGCCGCCCGTGCCTGCTGCTGGCCTGTTTGTCATCGCTGCTGTTCAGCGGTTGCAGCCATCAGGACGGTAACGGCTTCATCAACCAGATCCGGGAAGGGCAGCCGCAGGAGTTTCTGCAAACCAGCGTCGACCGTATGGCCACCCTGGCGATGCGCGACAACCTCAGCAGTCTTTACCGGTTGATGGGCAAGCTGTACCTGCGTAACCCGGACGAATTGCGCAAGTCGGGTTTCCTGAACATCCACGCCGCGGTGAAACAGGTGCGACTGGCCATCGAACAGCAGCAGCCGTTACCGGTGCTGGGCGGCAGAAAGGATTTGGCGGCGCTCAGCTATGCGATGAGCCCGGAGTTTCTCGGTGACCGTGTCGGTGCGTTCATCTATGCCATCGGCAGCATGCTGGTCACCGCCCACGGCAATCGCGTCGAGTTCTACATGACGGACGCGATCAACCCGACGTTCGTGCATAACGCGGCGCGCAACATCGAAAAAGCCACATGGATTCTGTCGCAGCGCCAGAACAAGGAAGGCCAGCCACTGCTGTTTTCCAACGAGATCTCGGAGGAGGGCAGCAACCTGAGTTTTGCCGTGGAGTTCGGCAAAATCGTTGCGCGCCTCGACTTGCTGACGCAAATGCTTGATGAACGCTACCGGCGGATCGGGCTGAATTACGCGCAGAGTTTGCTGTTCCTGAATTTCTTGCCGGTGCAGTGATGGGGTGGTGTTGGCGGACGTATTGGGTTGATTGGTGGTTGGATAACTTGTATACAATCACTCGCTAATTTCGATCCAAAGGGAGCTGCATCCGTCATGACCGACCCCGCAAGCGCCGATTTCAGCCGTGTCGACCACGCCACCCGTTCCGACAAACTGCCCTATGCCGCGTTGCTGGCCTTCGCCATGACCGGTTTCATCGCCATCCTCACTGAAACCCTGCCGGCCGGATTGCTGCCGCAAATCAGCGCCGGGCTGAACGTCAGCGAAGTGCTCGCTGGGCAACTGGTGACGCTGTATGCGCTGGGTTCGATTGTCGCGGCGATTCCGCTGACCGTGGCCACCCGTGGCTGGCCACGGCGGCGGGTGCTGTTGATGACGGTGGGCGGGTTTCTGCTGTTCAACACCGTCACCACGTTTTCCAGTCATTACGGCCTGACCCTGGCCTCGCGTTTTCTCGCCGGGATGGCGGCGGGGCTGTCGTGGGGGATCATGGCCGGTTACGCCCGCGGCATTGTGCCGGTGCATCAGCAGGGGCGAGCGCTGGCGATTGCCATGCTCGGCACGCCGGTGGCGCTCTCTTTGGGAACACCGGCGGGGACGTGGCTGGGCAATCTGATCGGCTGGCGCGCTTCGTTCGGGATTATGTCGGCGCTGGCGCTGGTGCTGGCGGCGTGGATTGTCGTGGCGGTGCCGGATCGTCCGGGGCAGGCCAGTGCCGAGCGTCTGCCATTGATGCAGTCACTGCGTCTGACGGGTGTGCGCCCGGTGTTGTTCGTGGTGCTGACTTGGATGCTCGGGCACAACATTCTCTACACCTACATCTCACCGTTTTTGATGCAGGGCGGACTCGCCGAGCGTGTTGACCTGGTGCTGCTGGTGTTTGGCGTGTGTTCTCTGGTGGGCATCTGGATTATCGGCATGCTGGTGGATCGCTGGTTGCGCTGGCTGACCCTGATCAGCCTCGCGGTGTTTGCCGTGACGGCGCTGGTGCTGGCTCTGGCGAATCCGACGCCATGGGTGATCTACGGCTGCATGGCGGTGTGGGGCTTGTCCTTCGGCGGTTCGGCGACGTTGTTGCTGACGGCAGCGGCGGATTCTGCCGGGGATCATGTCGATGTGGTGCAGGCCATGCTGACCACTTCCTGGAACGTGGCGATTGCCGGGGGCGGGCTGTTTGGCGGCTTGCTGCTGGATCGAGCGGGGGCGATGTCGTTTCCGTGGGCGCTGCTGATTTTGTCGCTGATCGCTTTGGCCACGGTGTGGCTCAACAGCCATCACAGCTTCAAGCCGGGCCGGCGGGTGCATTAACCCTCTGGATCACCAAAATCCCTGTGGGAGTGAGCCTGCTCGCGATTGCGGTATGCCATTCAACTCATCTGTCGACTGATACGGCCTATTCGCGAGCAAGCTCGCTCCCACAGGGTAATGTGGCGATTTCGATATTGCATAACGATAGACCGCATCGATATATGTGGTTATAAGAAAAATCGCTATGCTGCGGGCCAGATTTTCCCTGTCGTTTTTCTGGACGTCTTAATGGAATTGGCAAATTTCGGCCTGGTGATTGCCGGGCTGGTGGTGGGTTTTATTGTCGGCATGACCGGTGTCGGCGGTGGTTCGTTGATGACGCCGATCCTTCTGTGGTTCGGCATCAACCCGGCAACGGCGGTCGGCACCGACCTGCTGTACGCGGCCATTACCAAATCCAGTGGCGTCATCGTTCACAAAAAGAACAAGAACATCGACTGGGCCATCACCGGCTGGCTGACCCTCGGCAGTGTGCCGGCCGTGGTCATGACCTTGTGGTTTCTCAGCACGCTGCACACCGCGCCGGACGCGATGAACGCCATCATCAAACAAGCCTTGGGCTTTGTTCTGTTTGCCACGGCGCTGGCGATCTTCTTCAAGAAACGCTTGCTGGAATTCGCCCACAAACGCGCTGGCGGCAACTACAACCCGAGCGGTTCGCGGCTGAACGTGATGACCGTGATCACCGGTCTGATTCTTGGCACCATGGTTGCCCTGACCTCGATCGGCGCTGGCGCCCTCGGCACCGTGGCCCTGTTCATCCTCTATCCGCTGCTGCCGACCCGCCGCCTGGTCGGCACCGAAATCGCCCACGCCGTACCGCTGACCCTCGTCGCCGGCCTGGGCCACGCGAGCATGGGCAACATGGACTGGGGTGTGCTGGGCTTTTTGCTGATCGGTTCACTGCCAGGCATCTGGCTCGGCAGCCACCTGACCGGGCGCATCTCCGACGAAGTGCTGCGCCCGTGTCTGGCGACGATGTTGGTGTTGATCGGCTATAAACTGGCGTTTTGATCGACAACCATGAGCGAAACCACTGTGCATTGCGATGGCCGTGTCGCCATCACTGTCGAACCTCGCGAGATGCGCATGAGCCATTGGCTGTATGCGCCGCTGGTTGTTGATCAGCAGCGTCAGCAGGTGTTGCTGGATCTGAGCGACAGCTTATGGGATTTGATCGGTACAGCGGACGAGACGGCCAGTGGCATCGACTTGCTGCTGCGCAAATACCCTGGAGATCGCTCTTCGGTGATGGTGAGCGTTGATCTGGACGGCGGGGTGATCAGACTGGGCGAGCGCCTTATCGAATCCTCACAATTACTGTCAGCCCTCGAATCGGCGCTGGGCTGAAGTCGCCACGGGGTTAGCGCCGCAGTGAGTATTTCATCACCTTCTACTGGCAAATCCTCGTAGCGCATGCGGTTGCGCAATGTCGGGCCTGACCTAAGCTTCTGGCAAGGCGAAACATATTTGCCCGGTACACCCGGAACAATCGCCGCGATGCGCAATCATTAGAGCGTGGATATCAAAAGGAGATGCGCATGCTCATCAGGTCACTGACCCTGACACTCTTGCTGGCAATTGCCGGCCCCCTGTTCGCCGCAGATAACGATTCGCCGATTGCCGGGGACATGGGCCGCGCCCGACCGCTGATCGTGATCGCGCAAAGCACCGTCGACCCGGTGTGGCTGAGCCTGAAAAAGTCGCTGGACGATCCGGCCAACAAAAAGGGCCTCGCCGATCGCAACATCAAGGTTTACACCATCCTCAACATGTCGGGTCAGCTCGATGGCAAGGACATGGGCCAGCAAGACACCATGGCCTTGCTGCGCTCGCTGAAGCTGGGCGCCGGGGCTTATCCGAAAGTGTTCTTGGTGGGCAAGGACGGTGAGACCAAACTCACGGCCTCGGGCGATGAAGCGAAGGCTTTGGACCTGAAGAAAATCTTCGAGACCATCGACGCCATGCCAATGGCCGAGAAAGAAGCCGCAGCCGCTGCAGCCCAAGCCCCGGTCGTCGCCGAGCCTGAACCGGCCAAAGGCGCGAAGGGCGCCAAGCCGAGCAAACCAGCCAAACCGACCAAACCGCCGGAAATGCCGAATGATTGATGGCGGGATCTGAATCAAAAAAATGGACGACCTTTGCAAGTCGCCCATTTTTTTTCCCGTTTAAAACCCTGTGGTCAGGGATCTAGCTGTGTTGAGAGGACCTACCTGTGGCGAGGGGATTTATCCCCGTTGGGTTGCGCAGCAGCCCCAAAGCCATTCGATGCGGTGTCTCAGACAAACCTTTGCTGTCTGGACTGGGGCTGCTTCGCAGCCCAACGGGGATAAATCCCCTCGCCACAGATCATTCCCTGACCACAGATAGACTCTTCACCACAGAAAAGTCTTCCCACCATTGGTTGTGACTTCAGTCGTCCAGCGCACTGAAAATCTCATGCGCAATCTTCACCCGTTCCGCATTCGGATAATTCTTGTTGGCCAGGATCACGATGCCAATGTCCTTCGACGGCACAAACGCCACGTAAGCACCGAAGCCACCGGTTGCACCGGTTTTGTTGTATAGCACGTTGGCCGGTTCAGGCTGTGGCGGGTTCAGCCATTTGACCTTGTGCGGCTCCATCGCCATCGCTGTCGAGTTGCCGGCTTGCAGTTTTTCCAGGCTGATCGGGTAGTGATAACGCTCCCAGCCCAGACCCTGGGTCATGTCGTCGACAGTGTAGTAACCGGTGTGGGTCGCGGCGACGGCTTTTTGCAGCGGCTGTTCAAGGTTCGCAGCTTTGAGGTTGGCCTCGACGTAACGCAGCAGATCCGCCGCGCTGGTTTTGATGCCATAGGCTTCGGCATACAGTGCGCCGGGGGTGAGGCGAACCGGGTTGTCGTTCTTGTCGTAACCCTGCGCGTAGAGCTTCTCTTCTGAGGCGGGGACTTCAATGAAGGTGTGCTTGAGGCCGAGCTTCGGCAACAGGGTTTCAGTCATCGCCTGAGCAAAAGGCTGACCGAGGCTTTTTGCCGTCAGGTAGCCGAACAAACCGAGGCTGGGATTGGAATACAAGCGATGGCTGCCGGCCGGAAACACCTGTTTCCACTGCTGGTAATAGCCGAGCATCTTGTCTGGTGTATCCGACTCAGGCGGAAATTGCAGCGGCAAACCACCCGCGCTGTAGGTGCCCAGTTGCAGCACGCTGATGTTGTCAAAGGCGCTGCCTTTTAACTCCGGCCAGAGGGTGCTGGCCTTGGTTGAGAGGTCCAGTTTGCCTGTGGCCTGCGCGTAACCGGCCAATGTGGCAGTGTAGGTTTTGCTCACCGAGCCGACTTCGAACAGGGTGTTTTCGCTGACCTTCTGCCCAGTGTCCTTGGCGGCGACGCCGTAGTTAAAGTAATGCGGCTGGCCCTTGATGGTCAGTGCGACGGCCAGGCCGGGGATGTTGTGTTGCTGCATCACTGGCGAGATGGCGGCTTTGACCAGCGCTTGCAGTTGATCATCGCTTTGCGGCGCACCCAAGCAGGTGGCGGCAGCGAAGATCAGGCCGAATGCGCTATAGGAAAAGGCTTTGGTCGATTTGATGAATGACATAAATGAACCACTCTCCATGAGTGTTGATGGTGGTATCCCGCTACACTGCGGGCGATTTTTATAGTGGACGGCTGATCAGCGCCGACAATTTAGGTACTCCGACGGCAATCGACAAACAATGAAATCTCGGATGAACCATTAGATAAATTAGGGGCTTGGCATGATTCGACCGCAATTGCCACTCAATGCACTGCGCGCCTTCGAGGCTTCAGCGCGTCACTTGAGCTTCACCCGCGCTGCCGTGGAGTTGTGCGTGACCCAGGCAGCCGTCAGCCATCAGGTCAAAAGCCTCGAAGCGCAGCTCAACCTGACACTGTTCAAACGCTTGCCCCGCGGGCTGATGCTGACCAGTGAAGGGGAAACGTTGCTGCCGGTTTTAAGCACCTCGTTTGACCACATCGCGCAAATCCTCGAACGCCTTGCCGGTGGCCAGTACCGGGAGATGTTGACTGTCGGCGCGGTGGGCACTTTCGCCGTGGGGTGCCTGTTGCCGAGGCTTTCGGACTTCCGGGCGACACATCCGCTCATAGATTTACGGCTGTCGACCCACAACAACCGTGTGGATGTCGCCGCTGAAGGGCTGGATTACGCGATCCGCTTTGGTGCCGGCGCCTGGCACGGCATCGAGGCGACGCGCTTGCTTGATGCGCCGCTATCGGTGCTGTGCGTGCCGGAAATTGCCCGGCAATTGCACGCGCCGGGGGATCTGTTGCAGCAGACGTTGCTGCGCTCCTATCGCACCGATGAATGGCCCGCGTGGTTTCAGGCGGCGGGTTTGGCGACACAGGCTGCGCCGCCGCAAAGCATCATGTTCGATTCGTCGCTGGCGATGATGGAGGCGGCGTTGCAGGGCAGTGGCGTGGCGTTGGCCCCGCCGCTGATGTTTGCCCGGCAATTGGCGGCGGATGCGATTCGCCAGCCGTTCACGATCGAGATCACGACCGGGAGTTACTGGCTGACGCGGTTGCAGTCGCGGCCGGAGACGGCGGCGATGGTTGCGTTCAAGAACTGGTTGCTACAAATCTCTGTCTAGCACAAATCCATGTGGGAGCTGGCTTGCCAGCGATAGCGTCGGGTCAGTCACCTTCAATGTTGCCAGTGCCGACGTCATCGCTGGCAAGCCAGCTCCCACAGGTTATGTGTCGGACCACCAATCACATACCTCCTGCAAAATTGAGCGTTCAGGAGATCTGTGGTGTTGTTAATGCATCAGCGCACCAGACACGGCCGCTTGTTATCGAATTTCCAACCCGGAATCAGAAACTGCATCGCCACGCTGTCATCCCGTGCACCGAGGCCCATGCCTTTGTACAGTTCGTGAGCCTTGGCCACCTGATCCATATCCAACTCCACACCCAGCCCTGATGTCTTCGGCACTTGCACGCAACCTTCGACGATTTGCAGCGGTGCCTTGGTCAGGCGCTGGCCGTCTTGCCAGATCCAGTGGGTGTCGATGGCGGTAATGTCACCCGGTGCCGCCGCAGCGACATGGGTGAACATGGCCAACGAAATATCGAAGTGGTTGTTGGAGTGCGAGCCCCAGGTCAGCCCCCACTCATGGCACATCTGCGCCACGCGAACAGAACCCTGCATGGTCCAGAAGTGCGGGTCGGCCAGCGGGATGTCTACCGATTGCAACTGGATCGCATGACCCATTTCGCGCCAGTCGGTGGCGATCATGTTGGTGGCGGTTTTCAGGCCGGTGGCGCGGCGAAACTCCGCCATGACTTCGCGGCCCGAATAACCGTTTTCCGCACCGCACGGATCTTCCGCATAAGCCAGAACCTGATGCTGGTCGCGGCACAAACGGATCGCTTCCTTGAGTGACCACGCGCCGTTCGGGTCGAGGGTGATGCGCGCATCCGGGAAGCGTTCGGCGAGTGCCGTCACCGCTTCGATTTCTGCATCGCCACTGAGCACGCCGCCCTTGAGTTTGAAGTCCTTGAAACCGTACTTCGCGTGTGCCGCTTCGGCGAGGCGCACCACGGCTTCAGCGGTCATGGCCTTCTCGTGCCGCACACGGAACCAGTCGTTGTCGGCGTCCGGTTCGCTGCGGTAGGCGAGGTCGGTTTCGCGCTGATCGCCGACGTAAAACAGGTAGCCGAGCATCTTCACTTCATCGCGTTGCTGGCCTTCGCCGAGCAGCGCTGCGACCGGCACGTCAAGGTGTTGACCGAGCAAGTCGAGCAGCGCGGCTTCGAGGCCGGTGACCGCATGGATGGTGATGCGCAGGTCGAAAGTTTGCAGGCCACGGCCGCCAGCATCACGATCGGCAAATGTCTTGCGCACCTGATTGAGCATCTTCTGATACGTGCCAATCGGGCTGCCGATGACCAGGCTGCGTGAGTCCTCAAGCGTCTGGCGAATGCGTTCACCACCCGGCACTTCACCGACGCCGGTGTGGCCGGCGTTGTCCTTGAGAATGACGATGTTGCGGGTGAAAAAAGGCCCGTGGGCGCCGCTCAGATTGAGCAGCATGCCGTCGTGGCCGGCCACCGGAATGACCTGCATGTCAGTGATGATCGGGGCTTTGGCGGTGTCGTGTACGGTCATTGTTTTTATCCTTTTCGTATCTTTCAGAATCAGGCGTGTTTCGGCGCAGTTTCAGCCACAGCAATATCCGCAGCCGGCTTAGGCTTGGTGCGGGCGAAGAAGACGATGATTGCGGCGATGATCGAGGTGGCGGCCAAGCCATAGAGGCCACCCTGAATCGAGCCGGTGTGTTCTTCGAGCAGACCGAAAGTGGTCGGCGCAACGAAGCCACCAAGGTTGCCCACCGAGTTGATCAGCGCGATCACGGCGGCGGCAATTCGCGCATCCAGATAGGCCTGCGGAATCGGCCAGAACAGCGACGAGGCAGACTTGAAACCCAGCGCCGCAAAGCAGATCGCGACAAAAGCGAAGATCGGCCCGCCCGTGGTGGACATAAACATCCCCGCCGCAGCGATCAACAGGGCGGCGGCAACCCACGCCTGCTGGTGTTTCCACTTCGCTGAAAACGATGCAAAGGCGTACATGCCGATGATCGACAGCAACCATGGAATCGAGTTGAACAACCCGACCTGCACGTCGCTGAGTTCGCCCATTTTCTTGATGATGCTCGGCAGCCAGAAGGTCGCGGCGTAGATCGTCAACTGGATGAAGAAGTAGATCAGGCAGAACAGGAGGATCTGCCGATCCTTGAGCAGTTTGCCCATCGATGGCCGGATCGGTGTGGCGGCTTCGCGGGCCTTCTGTTCGTCATCGATGGCTGTGACCAACGCATCCTGTTCGGCGCGGCTCAGCCATTTTGCATCGTGGGGCTTGGCGTCGAGCCAGAACCAGACGAATACGCACAGGCACACCGAAAACATCCCTTCAATAAAGTACATCCATTGCCAGCCGTGCATGCCCAGCCCGTTGATTTGCAGGAGCAGGCCGGACAACGGGCCGGAGATCAATGACGCGATGGCTGAGCCACTGAGGAAGATCGCAATGGCTTTGCCACGTTCGGCGCCAGGCAGCCAACGGGTGAAGTAGTAGATCACCCCGGGAAAGAACCCTGCCTCGGCGACGCCAAGCAGGAAACGCAGGATGTAGAAGTGGGTTTCGTTCTGGATGAACGCCATGCAGGTAGCGACCACGCCCCAGGTGAACATGATGCGGGTCAGCCAGATGCGTGCGCCGACTTTCTGCAAGAGCATGTTGGAGGGGACTTCGAACAGCGCATAACCGATGAAAAACAGACCGGCGCCGAAGCCATAAGCGGCGGCACCAATGCCCAGGTCATGTTCCATGTGCGTGCGGACGAAACCGATGTTCACCCGGTCGATGTAGTTGACGATGAACATGATCACGAAAAGCGGCAGAACGTGACGTTTCACTTTCGAGATGGCGGATGCCAGCGTTGAATCAACGCCCTCGTTCATTCCGGAGACGGAGGTTTTCACTAGGTTTTCTCCCACTGATTATTTTTATGCGGGGTAGGACTGGATGCAGCGTTGTTGATAGACATCATACAACTGAGATTTTTTGTCCTACAAGTGGGGTGCACTGATTAAATTCTTCAGACTGAATGATTTCTTATTCTTTTTAGTATTTAAAGGCCGAATTCATTGGTGATTTCTGTGGTTTGACCTGCGTTTTATCCGAGTAAAATTACCGGTCAATGCTTAGGGTTCGCAGATGGAGACAAACTCACAGTCGTCGAATTTTAATGTTGTCATACAAGATAATTGATATTTCAGCATTAAATCAACCTTGTCACTCATCCCCGCAGTGCTACGATCCGCAAGCCCCGTTCACCGGAACCGACCATGCAAGAAGACCTCGACGCCCCCGCGCGCAAACGTGCACACAACCTGGCCCATGACCTGGTGGAAAAGCTCACCCAGAGCATCTTGCTGGGGCAGATGTCGCCCGGCGACAAACTGCCGTCGGAGAATTCCATCGTTCAGGAGCACGGGGTCAGCCGCACCGTGGTGCGCGAGGCGATTTCCAAATTGCAGGCGTCGGGGCTGGTCGAGACGCGCCATGGCATCGGCACGTTTGTGATCGAACGTGCGCCGGAGCAGGGGTTGCGGCTGAACGTCGACACGGCGCTTGGGGTGCGCAGCATTCTTGAGTTGCGCATGGGCCTGGAGACGCAAGCCGCCGCGCTGGCGGCGCAGCGGCGTAGCGATCAGCAGGTGCTGCAGATGCGCCAGGCGCTGGATGACTATCAGCGGCTGTTGGCCAACAACGACAGTTGCGTCGAGGCCGATCGGCGCTTTCATCTGCTGATCGCCGAGGCCACCGGCAACGTCTGCTTCAGCGAGATCATGCAGCATTTGGGCAGCGCGATGATTCCGCGCACGCGGGTCAATGCGGTCGAGCGGGGGGCGGCGGATTTGAGCAAGCTCGGGCAACTGGCCAATCTGGAGCACGAGGCGATTTTGAATGCGATCAAGCGCCAGGACCCGGACGCGGCGCGCGCCGCCATGTGGCTGCACCTGACCAACAGCCGCGACCGTTTCCTCGCACAGGGTTGAACGCCGTTGGTCTGTTCGATAGCACGTCGCTCTCGGGGCCATTTCCAACGTGTACGGCCCGGGTTTTCCGGACCTCCTTGGTGAGGTGCGTTATGGCTAACGACTTGCTGTTTCGGGGGGGAGTGCTTCCCACCGATCCAACCCTCCCGGTGCCCGGCACCGATGAACCGTCACTGGGCGATCACGATGCGCCGCCGGGGATGAGTCCGGGGCGCGATCCTTTGAGTGACGCTGACCGGCCGGAGGACTGGAAGGATCCGCCAGCGGATGAAGAGATGCCGCCGGCGGATGAGCCGACGCCGTTGTCGGATGATCGGCGCTGAGTGGGATCAGGCTTCGATGGATGCGATGTTCGCGCTGGCCCCATCGCTGGCAAGCCAGCTCCCACAGGTTATGCGGGTGTGTATAAGAACTTTGTACAACCTGAAACCCTGTGGGAGCTGGCTTGCCAGCGATGGCGGCATCAGCCTCAATAGATATCAACGATCAAGCCTCGGCAGTCCGCCCCACCAAAACCCGCCGCTCCAGATTCAACGCCAGCACACTGATCAACACTACCGCCGACCCGATCAGCACCACCAGTGTCGGCCGCTCGCCCAACCCCACCGATGCAATCCCCATCGCCGTCGGCGGAATCAGGTACAGGGTCATGGTCGCCCGACTCAAATCCACATGCCTGAGCACAAAGCCCCACGCCAGATAGGCCAGCGCACTGGGAAATATGCCCAGCGCCAGCACCGCCCATTGCACCCGCAGCGGCGCTTTCATCACCGCCTCACTCAGCCCCGGCAGATAAATCAGCAACAGCAACGTCCCCGACCACACCGCGTAGCACGTCAGACTCAAGCCGTCATAGCGCCGGGCATGATGCTTTTGCAGGGCGAAATAAATGCTCCATGAAACCGCCGCCAGCAAGATCAGCAAGCCATGTGCGTCAATCTCGCCCACGCCACGATCGCCGCTGACCACAATCACCACGCCGACCAAACCGAGCAATACACAGCCCCAACGCCAGACACTGATTTGATCCTTGAACACGAAGCGCGCCAGCAGCGTGCTGAACAGCGGACTCGATTGCGCCAGCACACTCGACGCTCCGGCGCTGACGCTTTGCTGGCCGATGTTCAGCGCGACGTGATGCAGGCTGACCGCGAAAAAACCCAAGGCGAACAGCAGCGGTACGTCCCTAACGCGGGGAAGCTGAATACCTTTGAACGCGGCGATAGCGGCCATAAACAACGACGCCAACAGAAACCGCAACAACGCCAGATGCCCGGGATCGTAGGCTTGCAGGCCGATGTGGATTCCGGTTGGCGAATACGCCCAGCAGCCGACGACAAACGCCATGGCGAGGAAAACTTTCAGTGCAGAAGGAGACGGCATGATCGAGCACCAGTGGGGTTGATGCGCCGAGTATCCAGGCGCCCAATCATTCGTCACAACTGACTTATACTGCGCTGAACGTTCACTCAGAGTGATGGGTATGGAGCTGGCACAAATCCGGATGTTCAAAACCGTGGCCGAGGAGGGCAGCATCGCCCGGGCGGCGGAAAAACTGTTCTGCGTGCCGTCGAACATCACCGCGCGGATCAAGGCGCTGGAGGCGGAGTTGGGCGTTGCACTGTTTCTGCGCGAGGGGCGTGGGCTGCGGATCAGTCCGGCAGGGCAGACGTTTCTTGCCTATGCGCAGAAGATTCTGGCGCTGACGGCGGAGGCCAAACGCGCAGTTGATCCTTCTGCCGAGCCGTCCGGGCCGCTGCGCATCGGCGCCATCGAATCCTCAGCCACCGGGCGTTTGCCACGGCTGCTGGCGAAGTTTCACAAGCGTTATCCGCAGGTCGCTCTGGAACTCACCACCGGCACCTGGAGCCAGTTGCTCGACGACACGCTGAGCCATCGCCTCGACGGCGCGATTGTCGCGGTGGACGTCGAGCGCTCGCAGCTCAAGCGCACACCGATGTATCGCGAAGAGCTGCTGCTGATTGCCTCGACGTCGTTCGGGCCGGTGCGCGGCATCGATGATCTGCAGGACAAAACCGTGTTCATGTGGCCGCAAGGTTGTCCGTATCGGGCGGCGCTGGAGCATTGGTTGTTGCGTCAGGGGCAGGCGTT
Source organism: Pseudomonas sp. NPDC098747 (assembly GCF_044760045.1). Lineage (NCBI taxonomy): Bacteria > Pseudomonadati > Pseudomonadota > Gammaproteobacteria > Pseudomonadales > Pseudomonadaceae > Pseudomonas > Pseudomonas sp. NPDC098747. Next base: position 77,655 of record NZ_JBIWAL010000023.1, read on the forward strand.
GCCGATTGTCAGCCTGGCCAGCTACGGGGCAATTGTCGGGTGTGTCAGTGCGGGGGCGGGTGTGGCGCTGGTGCCCAAAGGGGTGTTCGAGCAATTCGCCAAAGGCGCGGGGTGTGTGGGCTATGAGTTCCCCGAACTGACGGCCATCGACAATCTGTTTTACTGGCATGAAAACGCCGGGGTGCACCCGGCGCGCGAGGCGTTTGTGGCGATGTTGCACGAAGAATTCACTGTGTAAGAACAGTTACCCTCACCCCAGCCCCTCCCGGAGGGAGAGGGAGCCGACCGAGGTGTCTGGCGCTCGACATCGACCTGAAAAAGCTCTGTCGACTATAGATTTATCTACGCAATACATCGATCTCGAAAATCCATTCGATTATGGATTCAGCCGAGCACGTACAGGTCGGCGTACTTCTGAAATATCCCCCAATCAGTCCCCTCTCCCTCCGGGAGAGGGCTAGGGTGAGGGGCTTTCAGGCGTTCGCCACATCGCGCATCAGCAATCCAAAGCGCAAATCCACCCCCTCCGGAATCGGCACGTACACCGTGTGCCCATCCCCCGGCGCCACTTCGATTGCTTCGCCCTTTAGATTCTTCAACTCATGCAGATCGAAATGAAAGTTGCCCTGGGGCGTCATCAACTCCAGATGATCACCCAGCGCGAAACGGTTCTTCACCTTGACCTCCGCTAATCCATCACGCCGCTCACCGGTCAACTCCCCGACAAACTGCTGTCGCTCCGACACCGAGCTGCCATGCAGATAATTCTGGTACTCGTCATGCACATGCCGGCGCAGGAAACCTTCGGTGTAGCCGCGTTGGGCCAGTGATTCCAGATCGCTCATCAGGCTGCGATCAAACTCGCGCCCGGCCACCGCATCATCAATCGCCCGGCGATACACCTGTGTGGTGCGCGCGCAGTAAAAGTGCGATTTGGTCCGGCCCTCGATCTTCAGGGAATGCACGCCCATGCGGGTCAGGCGCTCGACATGCTGCACCGCGCGCAGGTCCTTGGCATTCATGATGTAGGTGCCGTGTTCGTCCTCGAAGGCCGGCATCAGTTCGTCGGGACGATTGGCTTCCTGTAACAGAAACACCTGATCGGTCGGCGCGCCGAGGCCCAGGGTCGGCTCGGGCTGGAAGGTCTGGACGATCTCGCCAAGCTGATTCTCTGTGGCCTCCTGCGCCGAGTATTTCCAGCGGCAGGCATTGGTGCAGGAGCCCTGGTTGGCGTCACGTTTGTTCATGTAACCCGATAGCAGACAACGTCCGGAATAAGCCATGCACAGCGCACCGTGAACGAACACCTCCAGCTCCATGCCCGGCACTTGCTCGCGGATCTCGGCGATTTCTTCCAGCGACAGTTCGCGAGACAGGATGGTCCGGCTCAGCCCCTGTTGCTGCCAGAATTCGACGCTCGCCCAGTTCACCGTGTTGGCCTGTACCGAGAGGTGGATCGGCATCTGCGGGAAGTGCCGGCGCACCAGCATGATCAGCCCCGGGTCGGACATGATCAGTGCGTCCGGCGCCATCTCGATGACCGGCGCCAGGTCCTTGAGAAAGGTTTTCAGCTTGGCATTGTGCGGCGCGATGTTGACCACCACGTAAAAGCGCGTGCCCTGCGCTTGGGCTTCACGAATACCCAGCGCCAGATTGGCGTGATCAAACTCGTTATTGCGCACCCGCAGGCTGTAGCGCGGCTGGCCGGCGTAAACCGCATCGGCACCGTAGGCGAAGGCGTAACGCATGTTTTTCAGGGTGCCGGCGGGGGCGAGCAGTTCGGGGGCGGCGAGAGTGGGAGTGGGAGTCATGGCGGCACCGGTCGCAAAAGCGCGGCAGGGTAGTGCGGTTGTCCGCTGGGTTTATTGATCTGGATCTATGCTCCTTGAATAAAGATGGCACTCGCGCGGGCGGCGGCTGACTAAGTGGGGCTGGCGTGCATGGCGCCTGACTGACATGGACTGGACATGAACCAAAAAAGTATTCAATTCAAATCGCTGACGGTGTTGCTGTTACTGGTGACGGTGGCCTTCATCTGGATTCTGTTGCCGTTCTATGGCGCGGTGTTCTGGGCGGTGATCCTCGGCATTCTGTTCGCGCCGATGCAACGCAAGCTGCAGATGAAATTCGGCTGGGAGCGCAACCTGACGTCGCTGTGTACGTTGAGCATCTGTCTGGTGATCGCGATTCTGCCGGTGATCATCATCAGCTTATTGCTGGTGCAGGAAGGCGCGTCGGTCTACAAGAATATCGAAAGCGGCGAGCTGGACATCGCGGCGTATCTGGCGCAGTTCAAACAGAGCTTGCCGCCGTATTTCCAGAACTTGCTAGACCGTTTCGGCATGGGTGAGCTGAACGGGTTGCGCGAGAAAATCGTCAAAGCGGCGATGCAGGGCAGCCAGGCGTTGGCGAGTCAGGCGTTCAGTTTTGGCCAGGGCACGTTCGAATTCGTGGTGAGTTTTTTCATCATGCTTTACCTGTTGTTCTTCTTTTTGCGCGACGGCGCCGAACTGGCGCGCAAGGTGCGTACCGCTGTGCCATTGGAAGAGACTCACAAGCGTCGCTTACAGTTGAAATTCAACCGCGTGGTGCGGGCGACAGTGAAGGGCAACCTGGTGGTCGCGATCACGCAAGGGGCGTTGGGTGGGGCGATTTTCTGGTTTCTCGATATCCCCAGCGCGTTGCTGTGGGCGGTATTGATGGCGTTTCTGTCGCTGTTGCCAGCGGTGGGGGCGGGGATTGTCTGGGCGCCGGTGGCGCTCTACTTCCTGCTCAGCGGGATGATCTGGCAGGGCGTTGTGCTGGGGTTGTTCGGCATATTCGTGATCGGTTTGGTGGATAACGTGCTGCGGCCGATTCTGGTGGGCAAGGACACGCGGATGCCCGACTACATGATTCTGATCTCGACCCTCGGCGGCCTGGCTGTGTTCGGCTTGAACGGGTTTGTGATCGGGCCGTTGATTGCCGCGCTGTTCATGTCCAGTTGGGCGCTGTTCATCGAGACCAAACCCAAGGTGCAACTGCCTTAAACGTGGAACGGCGCGCCGACGATCCGTTGCGACAGCGCCTGTGCTGCCGGCAAGGAAGTGAGCGGGCCGCTGATCGGCTCGCCGTCACGCATCAGATACCAACAGGCGAGCAATCCCAGCTCTCTGAGTGATGCGGGAACGGCGCTGCCGATAACGGACATGATTTGAACCTGAGCCATGACAAGGACCTCCATCAATCGATGGCGCTACCTTAGGGACTCGGCGTTCTCAGGGACAATCAACGCTTTCGATAGTGGTCATTGATAACAGCGAGGACTGTTTCAATCGACCACTTGATCAAGCATGTGCATCACTTCGCGCTCATTGAGCAAACCCTTGTGCACGAGGTTCTCGGCCAGCAGCGAAAGAAACTTGGCGCAGCGGTGGCCTTCCAGGTGCTTGAGCTCGGTCAGCGCGCTGTACACCTTGCTGGAGGTGCACAAGCCGACGATGCGGTGCGGATTTTGTGTTGGCATGGAGTCGTCCTTGTTGTTATCAACCTGTTGTTTACGGACGGATTCAGCTTGCGGTTCCGTCATGACAAATAAATGACCGTTCGATGTTTTACCCCCGACGGTCAAATCCATCATGCCGACTTTAGCTGTTCAAACTGTCCTCACAGCGACCTTGGCGAGATTTTTTCAGACGCTGGCCGACCGACGGTCACAAAAAAGCCCCGCTATTAATGCGGGGCTCTGTGTTTCGGTTACCAGCGTGGGCCACCGTAGTAACCGTGTGGCCGGTCGTAATAACCCTGTGGCCGACCGTAATAACCGCGAGGCGGGCCGTAATAGACGGGCGCCTGTTGGATATACACCGGTGCCGGTTGGTAATAAACCGGAGGCGGCTGTTGCACGTAAACCGGTTGTGGCTGAACGTACACCGGCCGATCCTGATTGATCAGCGCCGAGCCGATGATGGCCGAGCCGACGATCGCACCAAACACCGCAGGGCCTTGCCAGCCGTGGCCACCACCGGCCTCTGCCTGACCCGTGACAGCGAGTGCGCCAATCAACAAGACCATAATGGGGAGTTTACGAATCATGATAGTTCCTCGGTTCTTCGACCCGGCGGCAGGGCCTGCACCAGGCCCGGAGTCGTCGCGGGGATACTTCTAAGACAGCGTTTTTTTGAAATTCAGCACAGCCGCCGGGTAAATTTTGTGTAAGGTCTGTACCGTTTTCTTTACCGGGCGCTCAGCGGCAACGCCATCGCGTACAGCCCCGCCAATATGATCGAACAGAACCCGATGGGCTGGCTAATCCCGTCCATCCGAAAGTGCGTTTGAAGGAGAAATTTCATGCAGATGAACCCGAACAAAGACACCCAGCTGTGCATGTCCCTGTCCGCACGTCCTGGTAATTTCGGTCTGCGTTTTCATAACCATTTGTATGAGCAGTTGGGCCTGAATTTCTACTACAAGGCCTTCGCCAGCAAGGACCTGATCGGCGCAGTCACCGGGATTCGTGCACTGAGCATCCGTGGCTGCGGCGTGTCGATGCCGTTCAAAGAGGCCTGTATTGCGCTGGTCGATGAGCTGGATGCGTCGGCGGCGGCGATTCAGTCGATCAACACCATCGTCAACACAGCCGGCCATCTGAAGGCTTACAACACCGATTACATCGCCATCGCGCAACTGCTGGAAACCCACGCAGTGCCCAAGACGTCGACCTTCGCCCTGCGCGGCAGCGGCGGCATGGCCAAGGCAGTGGCTAGTGCCTTGCGCGATGGCGGTTACCAAAACGGCTTGATCGTCGCCCGTAACGAGCAAGCCGGGCGGGCGCTCGCCGATTCGCTGGGCTATCGCTGGCAGGCTGAACTGGGCGATGAGCGCCCGCAGATGCTGATCAACGTGACGCCGGTGGGCATGGACGGCGGGCCGGAGGCGGGGCTGCTGGCGTTTGAGCCTGAGGTGATCACAGCGGCGGAGACTGTGTTTGATGTGGTAGCGATTCCTTCGGAAACGCCGCTGATCGTGCGCGGACGGGCGGAAGGCAAGCGAGTGATTACCGGGCTGGAAGTAATTGCAATCCAGGCGCTGGAGCAGTTTGTGCTTTACACCGGAGTCCGGCCGACTGAAGAGCAGTTTCAGGCGGCGGTGGAGTTTGCGCGTAGCTGAAAGTCATGCGGTGAATGAGCTGTCCCCATCGCTGGCAAGCCAGCTCCCACATTGGGTCTTGGCGATACGCAGATACTGTGTTCACCGGAGATTCCTGTGGGAGCAGTTTCAGGCGGCGGTGGAGTTTGCGCGTAGCTGAAAGTCATGCGGTGAATGAGCTGTCCCCATCGCTGGCAAGCCAGCTCCCACATTGGGT
>NZ_JBIWAL010000023.1:83097-95983 GCF_044760045.1 Pseudomonas sp. NPDC098747
TCTTGGTGATACGCAGGTATTGTGTTCACCGGAGATCCCTGTGGGAGCTGGCTTGCCAGCGATGAAGGCACTGCGGTGTATCTGTTTGCCTATACTGCTCCTCCAGCAAGCACAGACTTGCCCACCAACAAAAACCGAGGTCAGCATGCACCCGCGCATTCTCAATCTGCATCAGGTCGAACTCGAACCGCTGCCCGAAGCCCTGTCTCCCGAAGGCGAAACCGCCGCGCGTTACCAACAACGCTCAGCGCGGATCGGCCAGCAACTGGGTGCGCAGAAACTCGGTTATCGGTTGTATGCGCTGCCGCCGGGCATGCGCGGTAGCCCGTTTCACAGCCATCGGGTCAATGAAGAGATGTTCTACGTGGTGGCCGGGGAGGGCGAGGTGCGTCTTGGCGCCGAGCGATTCCCGATCCGGGAAGGTGATGTGATTGCCTGTCCAGCGGGCGGCCCGGAGATGGCGCATCAGATCATCAACACCAGCGCGGGCGAATTGCGCTATCTGGCGGTGAGCACTCAGCAGCAGCCGGATATCTGTGAGTACCCGGATTCGAACAAATATGCGGTGATGGACAACTTCTCTATGGATGCAGAAGGCAATGTTTCAGGCTTTGTCGCCGTGGCGCGACAGGCGGATGGCGTGGATTACTGGGATGGGGAATGACGCAAATTTGCTGTCCGGGGCATAACCTGTGGGAGCGAGCTTGCTCGCGAAGACGGTGTGTCATCCAAAGAGGATGTGACTGACACGGCCTCTTCGCGAGCAAGCTCGCTCCCACAGTGATTTTCAGTGTTTATTCGAGACGCGCCAGACGCTCTTCCAACGCTGCAATCCGCGCCTCAAGCTCTTCGATACGCTCCACCGAAACACCGCCACCCGCGCCGCGTTCCTGAGGATTCTGCCGCGCCGCCAGGATCGCCTCGATGTCCGCCGGATCACCCAGCGCATGGGTGTAACGGTCCTCGCGCTGCCCGGCCTGACGTGGAATCAACACCGCCAGCCCGCGTGCGATCAAACGCTCCAGCTGATGCAGCACTTGTTCGGCATCTTCGAAATCATGCATGCGCCCGCTGCGGGTCAGCAGTTCGTTGATGGTTTGCGGCCCGCGCAGAAACAGCAGCCCCGTCAGAATCACCTGCGCCGGCACCAGTTCCAGCGCCTTGTCGACCTTGTGCTCCCAGCGGTCGGCACGACTGCCCATAACAAGTTTCGCGAAACCACGACCTTCCAAAGCGCGCAGGCTCTGGCCGACCTGGCCTTGGGTCAGGTTCATCACCGGTTCACGGCTGGTTTTCTGATTGCAGGCAGTGACCAGTGCGTTGAGGGTCAACGGGTAGGTTTCCGGGCTTGTGGCCTGTTTCTCGATCAATGAACCGAGGATGCGGATTTCCGTGGCGTTGAGGCGTGGTTCGTCGAAGGTGGATTCTGTTTCGGTGGTCATCGCGCGTTCCCTCAGCAGTCGAAGGCGCCTAGCCTAATCCTTGCCAAACAAAAGGCAAGCCGCGTGGTCATCAAGCATGGCTATAATCGCCCCCATGCTCCACCCAGCCACTACACGAGACTGCCATGACCATTTCCCTGTACGCCGCATCCGTCCCGGTTTTTCAACAAATGCTCAACGCTTTGAGCGATGTACTGAAAAAGGCTGAAGCCCACGCCACCGAGAAAAACATCGACCCGAACGCCTTCCTGCAAGCGCGCCTGTTCCCGGACATGTTCCCGCTGACCCGTCAGGTGCAGATTGCCGTGGACTTTGCCAAAGGCGTTTCCGCGCGTCTGGCTGAAGTCGAACTGCCGAAGTACGACGACAGCGAAACCACCTTCGCCGAGCTGCAAGCCTTGATCGCCAAGGTTCTGGCCTTCATCGGCGAGATCAAGCCTGAGCAGATCGATGGCAAGGAAGGCATCGAAATCGTCACCCGTCCGGGCACGCCGAAAGAGAAGCGCTTCAGTGGCCAGTCTTACCTGCTGACTTACGGCCTGCCGCAGTTCTTCTTCCACGTCACCACTACTTACGCCTTGCTGCGTCACAACGGTGTTGAAGTGGGTAAACGCGATTACATGGGCGCGTTCTAAATCGCCAAGAGCCCCTCACCCTAACCCTCTCCCGGGGGGAGAGGGGACTGACCGAGTCGTTCGTGCGAGCAGCATCGACCTGAAAGTCTGAGTCGAACTCCGGTCTTGAATAGCATGAAGATCAGCTCCCTTTCCCCCTCGCCCCTTGGGGGCGGTCCGACGTTTCGGGAGGGTTGGGGTGAGGGGGGAAAGATTTCAGCCACAAAAAAGCCCGCCAAGGTTCACACCTTGGCGGGCTTTTTATCGCACCGAAATTACGCGGTGCGGCGAGCTTTCTCTTCTTCACCCAGGCACGCCGCTGCGGTAAACAGCACGTCGGTGGAGGAGTTCAGCGCGGTCTCGGCGGAATCCTGCAGTACGCCAATAATGAAGCCTACCGCAACCACCTGCATGGCGATCTCGCTTGGGATGCCGAACAGGCTGCACGCCAGGGGTATCAGCAGCAGCGAACCACCGGCCACACCCGAGGCGCCGCATGCGCAGATCGCGGCGACGACACTGAGCAGGATCGCCGTCGGAATATCCACGGCAATGCCTAGCGTGTGCACAGCGGCCAGGGTCAGCACGGTGATGGTGATCGCCGCGCCCGCCATGTTGATTGTCGCGCCCAGCGGGATCGATACCGAGTACGTGTCTTCATGCAGGCCCAGACGCTTGCTCAATTCCAGGTTGACCGGAATGTTCGCCGCCGAACTGCGGGTGAAGAACGCGGTGATGCCGCTTTCGCGCAGGCATTTGAGGGTCAGCGGATACGGGTTGCGACGCAGCTTCCAGAACACGATCAGCGGGTTCATCACCAGCGCCACGAACAGCATGCAGCCCAACAGCACCGCCAGCAGGTGCGCATAACCGATCAGCGCGCCGAAACCGGACGTGGCCAGGGTCGAAGCCACCAGGCCGAAAATCCCCAAGGGGGCGAAGCGAATCACCACACGCACGATTACCGTGACGCCGTTGGACAGATCACCCAGTACTTCGCGGGTGGTGTCACCGGCATGACGAATCGCGATGCCCATGCCGATCGCCCAGGCCAGAATGCCGATGAAGTTGGCGTTCATCAGCGCGCTGACCGGGTTATCCACCACGCTCAGCAGCAGGCTTTGCAGCACTTCACCGATACCGCCCGGCGCCGTAACCGCAACGTTCTCGGTGGCCAGAACCAGATTCGACGGGAACATCATGCTCGCGACCACGGCCACCGCTGCTGCGGAGAAGGTACCGAGCAGGTAAAGGAACAGAATCGGACGGATGTGGGTTTCCTGGCCGTGCTTGTGGTTGGCGATCGACGCCATGACCAGCACGAACACCAGAATCGGCGCCACGGCTTTCAACGCTGAAACGAAAACCTTGCCGATAAACGCCGTCGACTTCGCAGCTTCCGGTGCGAACATCGCCAGGGCGATACCGGCAATCAGGCCAATCACGATTTGCGTGACCAGGCTCAGGTTTTTCAAGCGTTGCAATAGAGAAGGGGATGAAGCGGTCATGACGGCATCTCTGTTTTTTTATTGGGTGCAAGGTTGCGTGAGGCGGTGGCAAAACCAGGGCAGACCACCACCACGCAGCGAAAGTGTTGACTCAAATTCAACGTCCTTAAACAGGCCGCTGAACAGATGTACGTTTTTCAGGGCGCGGACTTTATCACAGCGTAGGCCTTATCCTTCAGGCATGTGACGATCTGCCACTCGATCTGTCAGCAAGATAGACAGGTTTGTGCAAGTCAGCCCGGACACACTCTGTTAATATTCCGCATCCTCATTTTCAAGTTCTGCCAGCGGGCCTTCCGGTCATCGCTGGTGTCGTCGTTTCGTTGGAGTTTCCCATGCTGTTGCCCATCCTTCTGTTGTCCGCCGCCGGATTTACGGTGCTGACCACGGAATTCGTTATCGTCGGCCTGCTGCCGGCGATTGCCCGAGACCTTGAGGTCACCATCCCGCAGGCCGGCCTGCTGGTGACTCTATTCGCTTTCACCGTCGCGTTGTTCGGCCCATTCCTGACCGCGTATTTCGCCCGCTTCGAGCGGCGCAAGCTGTTTATCTGCATCCTGATCATGTTCGGTCTGGCCAATACCGTGGCCGCATTGGCGCCGAACATCTGGGTGATGGCGATTGCCCGGTTGATCCCCGCGCTGGGACTGCCGGTGTTTTGGGCGCTGGCCAGTGAAACGGCAGTGGACATCGTCGGCCCTGACTTTGCCGGTCGAGCCATCGCCAAGATCGGTTTCGGCATTGTCTGTGCCACGGTATTCGGCATTCCGGTCGGTACGCTGATTTCCGATGCGTTCGGCTGGCGCAGCGCGTTTGGCATTTTGGCGGTGATCGCTTTCGCCAAGGCATTGCTGCTGTTTGTGTACCTGCCGAAAACCGATCTGCACCAGCATCAGGTCAGCTTCAGCTCGCAGTTCAAGATCCTGCGCAGCCCGCTGATGATCGGCCACATCGTGCTGTCGATTCTGGTGTTCAGCGGGATGTTCACCGTTTACACCTATCTGGCCGACATTCTTGAGCGTCTCGCCGGTTTCAACGGCACCGTGGTCGGCTGGTGCCTGATGGGCTTCGGTGCGGTCGGCTTGATCGGTAACTCATTGGGTGGTCGCGCAGTGGACCGCCATCCGCTGGGGGCGTCGGTGTTGTTCTGTGCGTTCATGATTGCCGGCATGGTGTCGCTGGTGCCGAATATTCATTCTCCACTGGGTTTGGCGGTGGCGATGGGGATCTGGGGCGTGACTCAGGCGGCGTTGTTCCTGGTCAGCCATGTGCGCCTGATGAAAGCCGCGCCAGAAGCGCCGGCCTTCGCAGCATCGCTGAACATCGCCGGGGCCAATCTGGGGATCGGTCTGGGCGCGATGGTGGGCGGCCGGGTCATCGACAGCGCGGGTCTGGGCTTTCTCGGGTTTGCCGCCGCAGGGTTCATTCTGCTGTCGGTGTTCCTCGCCATGGTGCTGATGACGCTCAAGCCGCGCGAAATCTGCGCCGAAGCGTCATAGCGCGGTAAACAGTTCGCGTCGGGCACCTTCGGTAATCGCAACGATGCCGGGGTGCTTGACCTTGCGTTCCACGGAGATGGCATAGAACGACTCGGTCACCGCGTCGGTCTGGCCGATCAACTGGACGCCGTACTGGCGCTTCACTTCCTCGGCAATCACGCTGGGGCCGATAAAAATCCCGCTGCCGGATTGGCCGAATGCCTGCATCAAGGCACTGTCATCGAACTCGCCGACGATTTGCGGCTGGATCTGCTGCTCGGCAAACCAGCGCTGCAAACGACTGCGCACCACGGTTTCCGGTCCCGGAATCAACAGCGGTGCACCGTGCAGGCTGCGCGGAAAGTCCTGACCGTAACGCGCAGCCAGCTCGGCGGTAGCGAAGAAACTGATTCCGCATTCGCCGAGTTTCTGGCTGTAGCCCTTGATGTCGAGGTGCGACGGCATCGGGCTGTCGGAAATCACCAGGTCCAGGCGCTGGATCGCCAGATCCGCCAGCAACCGTTCGAGTTTGTCTTCGCGGCAGGTAATGCGCAGCGGTTCGCTCAGCTCCATGGTCGGCGCGATCAGGCGGTAAACGATGGACTTGGGCACTACATCGGCGACGCCAACGCGGAACAGGATCTGCTGTTCATTGGGCTGGGCGCGCAGCATCAGTTCCAGTTCGCCGCCCAGTTGAAACATCTGCTCGGCGTAGGGCAGGGCCTGACGCCCGGCCTCGGTGAGTTCCAGTTGCCGGCCAACCCGCCTGAACAACTCGATGCCATAGGTTTGCTCTAGTAGGGAAATCTGCCCGCTGATGGTTTGTGGCGTCAGGTTCAGCTGCTCGCAGGCACGCACGATGCTGCCGGTCTTGGCGACCACCCAGAAATAATGCAGTTGTCGGTAATTCAGCATCGGCTAGCTTCCCCTGTATTAATGTTTGGGTTCGTAAAAACCGAAGTATAGCCGCTAAAAATACGAATTTTCCTGAAGTGTTTACCTCCCTAGAATGCCCAGCCATCGACGGTCGGTCTGTGACCTGTCTGTTTATTTGAAGGAAGCCTCATGAAATACACTTTCCCTGTGTTGATGTTTACGTCTTTACTGGTTCTGACCGGTTGCGATCAAGCCGAGAAAAGCGCCCAGCAGTTGATGGGCAAGGCGGCCGAAAGCGCCAAGCAAGCCATCGACGACACCCATAAAGCCGCCGAGCAAGCATTAAGCGACGCCACTGGCGGGCTGATCGAGAAAAAAGAACCATCGGAAAAAGACTCGGAACAATCCGAATCTTCCTCCAAGACCATCTAAACCGTCTTACACAGAGTCAGGACTGACCCATGGAATATCTGTTAGAACTCGCCGCCAGCCCCACCGCCTGGGTTGCTTTGGCCACACTGGTCGTGATGGAAATCGTGCTCGGCATCGATAACCTGATCTTTATTTCGATCCTGACCAACAAGCTGCCCGAGCAGCATCGCCAGAAAGCTCGCCGCATCGGTATCGGTATGGCGTTGATCCTGCGTCTGGCGCTGTTGAGCACCATCGCGTTCATCGTGCAGCTGACCGAACCTGTGATTGAAATCCTCGGCCAGGCTTTCTCCTGGAAGGACATGATCCTGATTGCCGGTGGTCTGTTCCTGGTGTGGAAAGCCACGACCGAGATCCATCACAGCATGGACCCGGCGCCGGAAGATCCGAAGTCGGCTACCTCGACCGTCACCTTGGGTTTTGCTGCCGCTATCGGCCAGATCCTGGTGCTCGACATGGTGTTCTCGATCGACAGCATCATTACCGCGGTCGGCATGACCGAACACTTGCCGATCATGATTATCGCGGTCGTGGCTTCGGTGCTGGTGATGTTGCTGGCAGCTGATCCGCTGGCCAAGTTCATCAACGACAACCCGACGGTGGTGATGTTGGCCCTGGGCTTCCTGATCATGATCGGCATGACGCTGATCGCCGAAGGCTTCGGCGCCCACGTACCGAAAGGTTATGTGTATGCGGCCATGGCATTCTCGGCCGGGATTGAAGTGCTGAACATGTTGTCGCGTCGTGCCAAGCAGAGAAAGCTGGCTGAAGCTGCGTAACGGCTGAGCGTTAGAAAACCGCCTGAACTCTTGGAGTTCAGGCGGTTTTTTTTCGACTAGATATTTGTGGTGTTTTTTAGAACTCGCCCCTCACCCCAGCCCTCTCCCGAGGGAGAGGGAGCCGATTTTCGGGTCATTCAATCCTGAGTTCGGCTTGGACTTGCAGGTCGGTGAACCTCGAAAGAACAACCCGGTCAGTTCCCTCTCCCTCCGGGCGGTCCGACGTTTCGGGAGGGCTAGGGTGAGGGGCTTTTAGCTTTCAATGCGCTGTCGCATGGCGTACGCGATGCTTTTCAACCTTCTCTATCGGCGTGGTCTGAACCGGATGATGATGGCGCCGCGCAATTCGCAGCACGCCCCAAAGCATGGCAGTGGCAACAGCCAGCCAGCCGGCAATCAGCATTACGATGGTCATGGTCAGGCTCATCAGTGCCTCCTCTTTGCCCTGCATCGGGCGCCCACTTTTTCAATTCGCTCTGTCTCAGTGACAGTCTAGTCACTGGGGTGTTTCAGGCTATTGACCAAAGGTCGGTGGTGACCAATCAGTTCGCTCTATGCAATCGATAAGTCTGCGGTTTAAGGCTATACCGCAGCCTTGCGGCGTCCTATGATCCTTGACCTTGCCGGAACACGATGGCCGGCGTCTGAACAGAGAGTGACAAAGGTGCAGGTATTTTCTCGAATTCGAGCGGCGCTGTTGGTGGCCGGATGCGCGGCCGTGATGGTCGGGTGTGCGAGCAGTGTCGCGCCGCAGGTCAAGCGACTGCCGGAGCGGGTCGAGCTTAGCGGCACGTTCTATCGGGGCGAAGCCAATCAAAGCGGCCCGCAGGTATTGGCCAGTTTGTTGTCGCAGCAAGGCATCGTGATCACGCCGGGATTGCTGGAAAAACCGCTGCGCCTGCCGGGTGCCGAGGACAAGTTGCAACAGAACATCCAGAACCTGGCCCGCGAATACGGCATGGTTGTGTATCCCCTGGACAAAAACTTGCCGGCCTTGTTGACCCAGGTCGCCGCAGGTTTTCCGGTGATGGTGCGGTTCAGCGAGGGTTCGGCATTCTGGGCTGAGCCGCGTTACGCGATCCTTTCCGGCTATGACCGTAATAAACAGAAGGTGCTGCTGCGCGCGGGCATGAACCGTCGTGAGTTGATGAGCTTCAGCGCCTTTGAATCGGCCTTCGAGAAGTCCGGCGGCTGGGCCATCTTGATCCAGAAGCCAGCGCAGCTTCCCGCAGACGTTGATCGTCAGCGCTGGCTCAAGGCTGCCGACGAGTTGTCCCAGGCCGGTCAAGAACCGGAAGCAGCGCAAGCGCGTAAGGCACTGGCCGCGCACTGAGTCCCCGTTCGTCATCTGCCGGGCACGACTGCGCCCGGCAGGCCTCTCAAGGTGACAACCCGTTGTTTGCGGGTGAATAAGGAGGCGACATGACAAATTCCCCATCCCCGCAGGGCCCGCATTCTTCTGAGCATTCCTCAGGCGATGATCTGGGGTTCGATCCAGACTCGCCAGATGTCGCCGATCCGCAAGTTGATCCCGTGGGTCCCGCCAAAGCTCCACTGGATGTAGAGCCCGGTGAAGAAGAAACAAAGCCGGCCAAACCCTACGATCCTTTAGCCAATCTGAAACCTTGATGTGAGGTGCGTATGAGTACCGATTCAAGCTTCGATGACCAAAAGCCCGACAGCGTGCCGACGACGCCTGAAAAGGACGTTGATCCTGTGCTGGATCCGGACAGTCCATTGCGTGATCCATTGGCCCGGCCCTTGGTAGCGCCTGGGCTGTCACCGGATCCAAGCAGGGGCGATGGCATTCCTGACGATGACAAGATGCCGTTGCCTAACGACTGACGCGCATAAAAAAGCCCCGAAGATTCGGGGCTTTTTGTTTTGATACGGCTTACTTGGAGGCTTCGACCACGCCAGTTTGGCGGCTCTTGAGGTTTTTATCGGCCTTGTATTGTTGGGCCACCGCGGGAACGTTGGCGCTCTTGCCCGTTTCAACCCAACTGCGGATGCGACTGGCGTCGGCAAAATGCGTGTATTTGCCGAACGCATCAAGAATCACCAACGCCACCTGGCGATTGCCCATGCTTGTCACCAGTACCAGGCAATGCCCGGCCTGATTGGTGAAGCCGGTTTTGGTGATCTTGATGTTCCAGTTGTCTTTGTTCACCAAGTGGTCGGTGTTACGAAAACCCAGGGTGTAGTTGGGTTTGCGGAACGCCACGGTTTTTTCCTTGGTGGTGGTCAACTGAACAAGCAGCGGTTGCTTGTGCGCCGCGACCAGCAGTTTGCTCAAGTCGCGCGCGGTAGACACGTTGCGTGGTGACAGACCGGTGGGCTCGACAAAGTGAGTGCTGGTCATGCCCAGCGCTTTCGCCTTGGCATTCATCGCCGCGATAAACGCTACGTAGCCGCCCGGATAGTGATGCGCCAAGCTTGCGGCCGCACGGTTTTCCGACGACATCAGGGCAATCAGCAGCATTTCGCGGCGCGGCAGTTCACTCTTCAGTTTGACTCGGGAGAACACGCCTCTCATTTCCGGCGTGCTGCTGATATCGACATTGATCCATTCGTCCATGTTCTGTCGGGCTTCAACCACTACCAGTCCAGTCATCAGCTTGCTGACGGAAGCGATCGGAACGATCACGTCAGGGTTGCTGGAGTAGATGACTTTGTTGGTCTGCATATCCATGAGCAGGGCGCTGCCAGAAGCGATCTTCAGTGTCGAAGCGTCACGCGGGGCAGCGGTGGTTTCCGCAGCGTTGATCGTTGGCGTGATGAATGTGCCTGTAAATGCAAAAAACAGGCTCAGGATCGAAAGACGAATTTTCACGCGGGCGAACTCATAAAGGTTGGATATTCCGTTGGTTTGTAACGGGTTATTTCTTCAAAGCGTCGCATTCTAGGAGTATGGCTGAAGATCTGTCGATGGTTGTTTGAATGACCTGAAAATCTCGTGAAAAGACCTGAAAAAAGAGGGGTTTCCGGCGAACGGTTAGTGGTTTTTCTCAGGCATGAAAAACCCCGCACGAGGCGGGGTTCTGATGCTGCGAAAAAACCGACTCAAGCGTGCAGGGTTTCAGCCGCGTAGAGGGTGTTTTCCAGCAAGCAGGCACGAGTCATCGGGCCGACACCGCCAGGCACTGGCGTGATCCAGCCGGCGCGGGGCAGGGCGGTTTCGTAGACGACGTCACCGACCAGTTTGCCGTCTTCCTGACGGTTGATGCCGACGTCGATCACGATTGCACCTTCCTTGATCCACTCGCCCTTGACCAGGCCCGGCTTGCCGGCGGCCACCACCACAAGATCGGCACGACCAACGTGGCCGGCCAGATCTTTGGTGAAGCGGTGCGTCACGGTCACGGTGCAACCGGCCAACAGCAGTTCCATCGCCATCGGGCGACCAACAATGTTGGAGGCACCGACAACCACCGCGTCCATGCCATAAAGGTCAGCACCGGTGCTTTCCAGCAAGGTAATGATGCCTTTTGGCGTGCATGGACGTAGCAGGGGAATGCGCTGGGCCAGGCGGCCGACGTTATAAGGATGGAAACCGTCGACGTCTTTATCCGGGCGGATGCGCTCCAGCAGTTTGGAGGCATCCAGGTGCTCGGGCAGCGGCAGCTGAAGCAGAATGCCGTCGATTGCCGGATCGTCATTAAGACGGTCGACCAGATCGGTCAGCGCCTGCTGAGTGGTGTCAGCGGGCAGGTCGTAGGCTTGCGAGAGGAAGCCAACCTCTTCACAGTCTTTACGCTTGTGCGAGACATAAACCTGAGAGGCAGGATCGCTGCCGACCAGGATCACCGCAAGGCCGGGAGTGCGCAGGCCTTGCTGGCGACGCTCGGCAACTCGTTTGGCGATCTGCTGGCGCAGGCTGGCGGCGATCGATTTGCCGTCGATTAGTTGTGCAGTCATTGCGCGTGATTAACCATCGAGAGGGGAAAAAATGAGAACGCATTCTCGCATGTCGAGCGGTTAGGGCAAAGGCGCTTGGTCAGCAAATTCCCCTAACTCCTTTAATTAAATGAATTTTTTTCAAAAAGGATTTGACGACCTTTGGAGCGCTCTATACTATTCGTCGCACTTGTCGGGCACAGCCTAGCACTGGTTAAGAAGGTAATGCGGAATCAAGGTTTCGCGGCACTGGAAAGCACTTAGTTTGTAGTCCTTTAAGAATACAGATTAATAAGGCGCCCGTAGCTCAGCTGGATAGAGCATCCGCCTTCTAAGCGGATGGTCGCAGGTTCGAGTCCTGCCGGGTGCGCCATTAGGCAGCTTTGGCACAAGTAACGCGATATGGTGGGCGTAGCTCAGTTGGTAGAGCACGGGATTGTGACTCCCGTTGTCGTGGGTTCGATCCCCATCGTCCACCCCATATTTCGAAAAGCGCCAGATTTAACGGTCTGGCGTTTTTGTTTTAAAAGCTTCATCCGCGGATGTGGTGGAATTGGTAGACACACTGGATTTAGGTTCCAGCGCCGCGAGGCGTAAGAGTTCGAGTCTCTTCATCCGCACCAATTAAAGCTTCATGCATGCCTTTGGGCTGATGGGGTTCAACAAAGAAGTTGTTTGGCTTTTTTGTTACGCAATATGGTGGGCGTAGCTCAGTTGGTAGAGCACGGGATTGTGACTCCCGTTGTCGTGGGTTCGATCCCCATCGTCCACCCCATATTTCGAAAGGCGCCAGATTTAACAGTCTGGCGCCTTTTTTGTTTTAGCGATTTGAAAAGTCGGCGATTGCCGGTTTCGAATCGCAAGGGCAGGGCGCTTCGTCGAATTTATGTTGCTCGATGATGCCGTGCTGCTCGTCGAGCTTGCTTGCAAGGTCGGCCGTCAGGGAATGATTGGCCGTCTCTTCTATATATAGAAGAGACGGCGCAGAGCCTTGGCGTGATTGGTTGTATTCGCCTCGGGGGCGCGACGCATCCGTGCATCGGCTCCTATAAATTGCCTGCTGTTTTTTTACCCGTTTTCAGTAGGGTGACTTCTTGAGTTTGACCCACTAGAATGCATGCCCTTGATTCTGGGGTCGGAAACGGCCGGCTAACGTCTGTGCAACGAGGAATATCCATGCAAGTTTCTGTTGAAAATACTACTGCTCTTGAGCGCCGCATGAGCGTCACCGTGCCGGCTGAGCGTATTGAGAGCCAGGTCAACAAGCGTCTGCAGCAGACTGCCCAAAAGGCCAAGATTGCTGGCTTCCGTCCAGGCAAAGTGCCAATGAGCGAAATCAAGCGCCGTTTCGGTGCTGATGCTCGTCAGGAAGCTGTTGGTGATGTCATCCAGTCCTCCTTCTACGAAGCTGTGGTTGAGCAGAAGCTGAACCCTGCCGGTTCGCCTGCGATCGAGCCAAAGTCGCTGGAAGCTGGCAAGGATCTGGAATACGTTGCCGTATTCGAAGTGTTCCCTGAGTTCACCGTTGCCGGTTTCGAAGGCATCACCGTTGAGCGCCTGAGCGCTGACGTGGCTGACGCTGACCTGGACAAAATGCTCGACATCCTGCGCAAGCAGAACACCCGTTTTGAAGTGGCCGATCGCGCTGCCCAGAACGAAGACCAACTGAACATCGATTTCGTTGGCAAGGTCGACGGTGAAGTGTTCGCTGGCGGTTCCGCCAAGGGCACTCAGCTGGTACTGGGTTCCGGCCGCATGATCCCGGGCTTCGAAGAAGGCCTGGTTGGCGCTAAAGCCGGCGAAGAGCGCGTTCTGAACCTGACCTTCCCAGAGGACTATCAGAACCTGGACCTGGCTGTC